>JBEIGR010000001.1:0-41204 GCA_040381795.1 Verrucomicrobiaceae bacterium
AATAAGCAAGGCGGCGAACCCCAGTGGGATCAAAAGCACCTTAAGGAGGCCAGGCTGGGTTTGCTCGACCGGAATTGTATTCAATGCGCTAAGAGGAATCATCCCAAAATCTCCATACCCTCCTCGCTGCTGTCACGCGACATTCCTTCTGTAGTTTGAGGCGCGAAGGCGACATGCTTTGCGTAGGTGAAAAAGTTGGGTCGAATGGCGCTGCATCCAATAAGCAGATCAAAGCACTGTAACCGAATGCACCTCCTGCCCCGAAAGCTGAAGCTCACACAAAGTCACAAAGACACCAAGCATTCATCGTGATACCCGTTCCTCCCTTTGTGTCTTCGTGCCTTCGTGTGAGGCCTCAGAATGCCAGCCTCATCGCGTGAGTGGCGCAGCAGTTTCCTGTTTGCGACCGATGAACATGCCGTAATTCCACCAGCCTAGATAGGCGCGGTGGCGGGTATCGCTCAGAGGCGTGAAGGTGGAGCGCAGTTGGGGCCAGAGATGGCCCTGCATGCGGACGTGGTTTTTTTGCATCCACTGCTCAAACCAGAGCGAGTCCGTGTGAGAAAAATCGACCACGGCGATGATGCCGCCGGGATTCAGATCCTGGGCGGCGGTCTCGATGGCACGATCCCAACCGGGATTGAACATGCTCAGGGCATACGAGCACAGGATCAGATCAAAACCGCCCGCAGGGGCGTCGTAGGATTGCTGGATGAGTTTGACGCCCTCCACCTTGCTCCGTGCGATGCGGAGCATGTCGGCGCTGAGGTCGAGGCCGGTGATCTCGGCTTCTGGAAACTGCCTGCGGAGATGCAGAAGGTTTCTCCCGGTGCCGCAGCCGACCTCGAGAATGCGGCGCGGACTGATGAAGCTGGCGGCACGCTGGATGATGGCATCGCGTCCGAAGAGAAAGCTCCAGCGGGTGGCATCGTAGATGCGGGCGTGGAGAGCGTAGTAGCCCTGAAGTGCTTCGTGGGGCGCAGTGGCGGCATTCATGGCAGGATTTCGGCGAAGTGGGTGCTGCCGTAGGTACCCACGCGATCCAGCGGATGCAGCCGCGTGGTGATTTCAGGCTGGAAGCGCAGGCGGGCGCGGATGTCTTCTGGGATGAAATCGACCTCGAGGCCGGCGCTGCGCATGAGGATCTTCGCGCCGGGACGGCTATTGGCAAAGATGAGCTCCCATTCTTCACGAAGCGCCTGGGTGTCATGTGCGGCGAGCCAGTCTTGGTGGTCGAGCAGGATGAAGTGGGAGTATTCGCCGGGATGCTCGCGGAGGAAATTCGAGATCGTGGTGGTGTAGGGCTTCAGCCGATTCACGCGAGCGCGGAGAACGTCTTGGTTTTCACGGCGGAGGTAGTTCGGGCAGCAGGCCAGCGTGTAGCTGCCGGTGATGTACACCCGCCAAAAGTAGTTATCCGCAGCGGGTAGCTCCGTGAAAACATGGCGCATCTTGTCCTTCACATAGCCGCTGAGGCCGCCGGGATAGCTGTCCTGGATGAGCTTGATCTGCGGGCGTGGCACGCCGAGCAGCGTCATGAGGGCGGGCTGGCGCACGAGCCAGTCGATGAAGCCTGTCCACACTTCACGCTCAATCATTTCCCAAGCCATGCGCTGCTCATCGAGCGTGGTGGCATCAAGCAGAGCGAGGGCATAGTTTCGGATGTTTGGCTTCAGGCGGAAGAGTGCCTGGCCCATCACCCAGGCGGCGAGGCCGGAGGTGCCATGGTAGAAGAAGGATTTCTTCAGGCTGCCGGGATTGAAGAAGCTGATGCGCTTGTCCCAAAACTTGCGGGCGGACTCGCTCAAGGTCTCGCGAACTTCCTGGTAGAGGGTTTTGTGGGAGGGGTGCGAACCGATGCCAAACATCTCAAACAGGTCCTCGAAGTTGCCTCGGTCAATAAGGGCCATTTTGAGCTCCAAAAGGGCGTTTTGGCGGAAATTCATGTCGATGGCATGAATCTCGGCGGGATCATCAAGCAGGTAATCGAGCGCATTGCAGCCTGCGCTGGTGATCATGACCACTTTCGAGGTGGCATCGAGCCGGAGCATTTCGCGGTCGAGTCGCGGATCTTCCCAGGCGCAGTTGTAGATGAGATTGGAGCCATGGACGTGCTTGAAGACGATGTCGTGGGCGGCCTTGAGGACGGGGCGTGCGGCGTGTTTGACCATGCTTCAAAAGAAACAAGGCTGCGCCCGACGTGCGAGCACAGCCGCGTGCCGCTTTCGTCACGCACTGCCGCCGCCGCATTGACGCTGGGGCACAGCCAGCTAGAGCGTGTTAAAAAACCGAGGACTGCGACAGGGCGAAGCAAAGTAGTCCTCTCGCTCCGCGAGAGGAACTGAGCGTGAGGCAGGCTGAACTGTTGACGAATTCCGGGACGTGTAGGTATCAACGAGAGCCTTTTGCTCATCTCGACGGAGCGAGATGGCCACTTTGCTGACGCCATTTTAAAGTCTAAGATGGTTTTCAACCACGGTCTAGCATCTCCATCTTCAACCATGAAACTCGAAACTCGTTGCCTCCAAGGCGGTCAAGTCCCTGATCCCACCACTGGCTCTCGTGCCGTGCTGATCGACCGCATCAATCTCGATGCGGCACTCGCGAAGGCTTGATCCAATGAGTGAGACGCCCTCGATCTATGTGCATGACTACTTGCTGAAGAGCGGCACGGCTCTCAATGCCGTCTCGCAGCGGCGGGTGTTTGCGGGAGCGCTGCTCTGTGTGGATGGCGGCTACGGCTGCGTGCATCCTTGGCCGGAGTTTGGGGATGCGCCGGTGGAGGAGCAGCTTCGGCTGCTCGCCGAGGGCATCACCACGCCGGTGACGGAGATGGCGCTGCGCTGTGCGGAGATCGACGGCGCGGCGCGAAGGGCAGGGGTGAGCTTGTTCGAGGGTCTGAGCATTCCGCGCAGCCATTATTCGTGGAGCTTTGCCGCCGAGACGGAGCCCCAGATGCAGCGTGTGATGGAGGAAGGCTGGGGAGCCATCAAGGCGAAGGGTTTTGCGAATTACGGCGAGACGATCCGCTTTCTGGAAGGCTGCGCCAAGCGCTTTGAAGCGCAGGGCGTGCGGCTTCGCGTGGATTTCAACGGGGTGCTGGATCGGATGACGTTTGAGAAATTCGTCGAGTTCATGCCGCTGCGCATTTACCGGGCGCTCGATTTTGTAGAGGACCCGTTTCCGTATGACGCGGAGGCGTGGGAGGCCATTCGGCGGCGCTGGGGCGTGGCACTGGCGCTGGATAAAGGATGGAAGTCCGGCACCTATGGCTTTGACGCCGTCGTGGTGAAGCCCGCGCGGCGTGACTGGCGAGTGGTGGCGGAAAAACATCCTGAAAAGCGCCTTGTGATGACCTCCGCCATGGATCATGCCCTCGGCCAGATGTTCGCCGCCTATGAAGCGGCCAGCGCCGCCGCGGCTGGATACCAGCTCGACTACTGCGGGCTCTGCACCGAGCATCTTTTCGCGAAGGACGCCTTCTTTGAGCGGGTTAGTTCACACGGCGGCTTCCTCGAAGCCGATCTCAGCGGCGGCGGCCTCGGCTTCGGCGAGGTGCTGGATGGTCTCCCGTGGCGCAGGCTGGTGTGAGGCGCTTGAGGCGGGATGGTGGAACTGAGAATGGAGGAACTGAAAATGGCAAATGGCGGTAGCTCATCAGCGCCATTCCTCCATTCTGACCTATTCCTCCCTTTTCAGTTCCACCATGCTCGTCGGCTGCTGAATCGGCGAGCGCCACGATCAAGGAAAGGCCCTTGCCAAGTGCCTCAGGGCGGGACTTAGCAAGTCCCGCTCCTTGCGCCCAACGGTCATCCGCCTCCCCGTTCGCTGACATGAAAACACCCGCTGCTTCGACGACCCGCTGCACCCAAGTCCTGATCTTGGGAGACTTTTTCGCTTCCATCGGCGCATTCATTGAAAATCCTTCCTTTTCACTTACCTCAACCCCGTTAATCCACAGAAAACTGTGGGCGAATCTGATTCGCCCACAATTTATGGTGGTGCGCACGGCAGGACGCAATCACTTGGTGGTTCAAGTCCACCACGCACCCGGCAAGGCGAAGCGGTAGTCGAACGCCCAGGGCTTCTGCCGTAACTAGAGTGAGGAATGACGAATCAAATCCCAATGCCCATGTACTCAACCTATCTTCGCAGACCCTTTCGGCTATCCGTTCGTCATTCGAGCTTCGTCATTGATTCATCATTCGCCATTCTGATTTCGTCATTTGCCCGCTCCGCCACCTCCAACGCTTTCCCTTCATGACCCGCCTCCAAATCACCAAAACCCCCAAATGCTACGTCGGCGGTGCTTTCATTCGCAGTGAGAGCGGACGCGTGGCGGAGCTGCTGGATGCCACGGGGGCGCTTTTTGCGAACATCCCGCAGTGCACGCGGAAGGACCTGCGCAATGCCGTCGAGGCGGCGGCGAAGGCGGGGCCGGGGTGGGCGAAGAGGTCGGCGTTCAATCGCGGGCAGATCCTGTATCGGCTGGCGGAGATGATGGAGGCGCGCGGTGTCGAATTGGCGGAAAGCATCACTTTGAGAGGTGTTTCGAAGGCGGAGGCCTCACGCGAGGTGGCGGCGGCGATCGAGCGTGTGGTGCATTATGCGGGCTGGACGGACAAATACGAGCAGGTGCTCGGCAGCGTGAATCCGGTGGCCTCGGCGCACTTCAATTTCACCGTCACGGAGCCGATGGGCATCATCGGCATCCTCGCGCCGAATGACGCGCCCGTTTTGGGCCTGCTGTCGCTGATTTTACCCGCGATCACGAGCGGGAACAGCGTCGTGGCGCTGGCGAGCACCACGCAGCCCTACCCGAGCATCCTTTTGGGCGAAATGCTCGCCACCAGCGACCTGCCCGGCGGCGTGGTGAACCTACTCACCGGCGTGCGCAGCGAGCTGATCCCCACCTTTGCCACGCACGAGCATCTCCGCGCTCTCAGCGGCGTGGCGAACGAGGACGAGCGCAAGGCCCTGCGCCTCGGCGCTGCCGAAAGCGTGAAGCGCGTGCACCTGCGCAAGGCGGAGGAACCCCTCGACTGGTTCGCGGACAAGATGCAGGGCTCAGAGGAGATCCGTGCGCTGGTCGAGTTCAAGACGACGTGGCATCCAGTGGGGGCTTGATAATCTAGATGGCCTGCCATACCATCACATCATGAAGACCAAGACTGTTTCCAAGACTCGGAGCGCTGTGAAACGTGCTCCCGCGGCCTCAAGTGCTAAAAAAACGAAGAAATGGGACATTTCCTGGCTGGTGGATCGTGAGCTGCCTCCAGCGGACCAACTGCCTGAAAATCCTGTGCTGGTAATGCGCCGTGGAGGTTATGGAGTGGTACGCTGATGCCAGTTTCCTGACCTCTGCTTTTGGTCGTGACTCCAACACGACTTATGCCGTGCGTTGGCTGAGCAAGAATCAAAGCTTACCAGTTCTCATCTCCAGACTGCCCTTGCTGGAAGTGGAAACTGCTTTGGCAGCCGCTTTTCAAGGAGGGGAGTTACTGAAGGAGGAGAAGAACATCGCCATGACGCGGCTGAAGCAGGCTCTGACAGAGGGGCTGCTGCGACGAAAAGAGATTTCGCCCCATCAGTGGTTTCCGCAGGCGCATCGCATCAGCCAGCATGCTTCCACAAAATGCGTCTGTCGTGCGTTGGATGTGCTGCATGTCGCAGCGGCGGACCTCATGAAAGCGGATGGTATTTTGAGCTTTGACAAAAACCAGCGGCAATTAGCTCACGGCGAAGGTCTCACTGTGGCTCCATGAGTGACCTCGAAACCAGCCTCGGTCTTCGTCATGGCCCGGTGCCGGGATGGAAGCGCCTGCGCTTCACGATCTCGTATTGCGGCACGCCGTGGAAGGGCTGGCAGAGTCAGGAGAGCGGCGGGGGCATTCAGGATGAAATGAACAAGGCCATCCTCAGGGCGGTACGCATCGAGACCGGCGTGCAGGGCAGCGGGCGCACGGATGCAGGCGTGCATGCGCTGGCGCAGGTGGCACATGGCGATGTACCGGAAAGCATCGGGATGAGCGGCGAGGCCTGGGGGAATGCGCTGAACGCCTGCCTGCCGCTCAGCATTCGTGTGACGAAGGCGGAGGAAGTGCCGCCGCAGTTCCACGCTCGCTTTGATGCCATCGGAAAGGTCTATCGCTACCGCCTCTGGCGACCGCGCATGCTTTCGCCCTTCGAGGCGGATCGGGCGTGGCATCTTTATGGACCGCTGGATGTCGAGGCGCTGCGCTGGTGCTGCGAGAAGCTCGTCGGCAGGCACAATTTCATCCGGCTGAGCACCAATCGAGGCGACATGCCGGAGGCGGAGCGCCGCCTGCTGCCGGAGAAAACGACGCGCACCATTCACCGCGCCGAATTGCGTGAAGACGGCGAGGTCCTGGAGCTCGAATTCGAGGGCAACGGCTTCCTTTACAAAATGGTCCGCCTCATTGTCGGCAGCATGATCCATGTGGCGCGAGGCCGCGAGTCACGTGAGTGGTTTGCGAGCCTGCTTGATGATCCCACGGGCAAGCAGAGCAATCAAACTGCGCCTGCCTGCGGCCTGTATCTCGTGCGGGTGCTGTATCCTGAGGCGGCTACTTCCGAATGATCACCACATCATGCATCGCCACCATGGCGCGGACTTCTTCGTCGCAAGGCGGGCGAACGATGAAGGGATTGAACTCGGTCAGCTTCATGAGCGGACCGCTTTGCACCTGGAGCTGATACTGGACGGTGGAGCCGAGGTAGGTGGTGTCCACGATCTGGCCGGGGAAGCGGTTCGGGCTGTCCATGACGTGGTGAAAGGTCAGCGCCTCCGGGCGTATGCTCAGCCACACGGGCAGGCCGTTGGCGGGTGACCAGCCGTGCTCGTTTGGACGGCCACGCAGCATGCCAAAGGCGGTCTCCACATCAAAGAAGCCGGGACGGCTGCTCTCACGAAACACACGGCCTTCGATGAGGTTCGTCTCTCCAATGAACTCCGACACCATTTTCGTGGCGGGATGCTTATAAACATCCTGCGGCGATCCCACCTGCACGAGTTTACCGCTTTCCATGATCGCCATGCGGTCCGCCATCGAGAGCGCTTCATCGCGATCATGCGTGACGTAGATGGCGGTGAGACCGTTCTCTTTGCAGATGCGCCGGATTTCGGATCGCATCTCGTGGCGCAGCATGGCATCGAGATTCGAGAGCGGCTCATCCAGAAGCAGGCACTTCGGCCGGATCACCAGCGCACGAGCCAGCGCCACACGCTGCTGCTGGCCGCCGGAGAGCTGCTGGATCTTCCGCGAGCCAAGTCCGCCGAGCTGCACCTGATCCAGCGCCTCGGCCACTCGATGTTCGATTTCCTTCGCGGGCCTTTTCCGCTCCTCCAAACCGAAGGCCACATTCTGCGCCACATTGAGGTGAGGCCAAAGCGCATAGCTTTGAAACATCATGCCGGTGCCGCGGAGATGCGCTGGCACGCGGGTGACGTCCTCTTCGTCGAAGAAAATCTTCCCGTGATCCGGCTCGTAAAAGCCGGCGATATGCCGCAGCAGCGTCGTTTTGCCGCAACCACTCGGCCCCAGCAGGAAGAACAGCTCGCCGGACTCGATTTGCAGGTTCACGCCGCTCAGCACGGTGCTTCCGCCGAAGCGTTTGGAGAGTTCCTGAATCGTGATGGTGACCATGCGGCGGCTGTTGGCGTGAGTTGCACGCCCGTTCTAGGGCACGAGCCGCCGGATGGCAAGAGATGACGTTTCCCTCAAATCTCCGTCCCCGGCTCCGGCTCGCCCTTGAAGGTGCCGGTGCCGACGAGTCGCTCAAAGATAGGTGAGGCCATCAGGGTCGTGATGACCGCCATGATCGCCAGCATGGCAAAAATCTCTGCGGAGATGATGCCCTTTTGCAGGCCGATGTTGATGATGATCAGCTCCATCAGGCCGCGTGCATTCATGAGCACGCCGATGCCCATCGCCTCCTTGTTGGAGATGCCGGAGGCGCGTGCAGCGGCCCAGCAGGCCACGCCTTTGCCTAGAATAGCCGCCGCGAGCACCGCGCCGCAGATCAGCCAGAGCGTGCCGCTATTCAACAGGCCCAGGCGTGTATTGAGGCCGGAGTAGGTGAAGAAGAGCGGCAGGATCAGCGCCACGGCCAGCGGCTGCGTGCGCTCGATCAGTGTGCGGTTCACCACACCGCGCGGCATGGCGCTGCCCATGATGAAGGCTCCAAACACCGCGTGCAGCTCGATATAATCCGTCCACCACGAACCGAAGCACATCAGCGCCAAAAAGAAGGCATACTCTCCATCGCTCAGCTTGCCACGGGCTTCGATACCTTTGGCGTAGCGGGCCAAAATTGGCCGGATGATTATATGAGCCAGCAGCACATAGCCGATGCCGCCGCCGATGCTCAGCACGGCGTGAGAAAAATCACCGCTGAAGCTAGCTAGCACTACCGCCAGCATGCCCCAGGCCGCCGCGTCGTCGATCGCCCCCGCACCGATGGCCACGGTGCCCATCGTGGTGCCCGCCAGGCCTTTGAAATGAATGATTCGCGCCAGCATCGGGAAGGCCGTGATGCACATCGAGGCCCCCATGAAGATCATCGCGTTCTGCATTGAGGTAGCCTTTGGAAAGAGCGTGGTGTGATTCCAGAACGCCCACCCAAGGATCGCACCCAGCACAAACGGAGCCGCCATGCCGGCAAAGCTCACCGCCATCGAGCTCTTGAAGCGCTTCCGCACGATGTCGATGCGGAACTCCAGGCCCACGATGAACATGTACAAAGCGAGTCCGAGCTGCGACACGGGGAAGAGCACCTTCATCGACTCCTTGGGAAACAAGGCCTCGCCCCATGCCGGAGCGAACAACCCGAGCAACGATGGCCCCATGCACACTCCCGCGATCATTTCCGCCACCACCTGCGGCTGGCCGAAACGGGCCGCGATGATGCCCACGACACGGCAAACCAAGAGGATGACGCCGAGTTGAAGGAAGAACTGGATGGCTAGCTGGAGGTTCGTCATGAGAGATCAGTAGTTTAATGTGAGCATCAGATAGGCAAAATCGGCGTCGCTGCTCGCACCGGTATCAGCGAGGTAGGAGCCGGCAAAGAAACGCGAATAGCCAAACAGCATGTCGAGGTGTTGGTCGAGCTTGGCTTGCACGGTGAAATCGAGTTCGCAGCCCGCGTGACGGCTCGCGTTCGGATTGATGCCGCGCACACGAGCCGTGCCATTGGCGCGATACCAGGCATCGCCGGTCGTGGCGAGCCAGAAGGCGTGAAAATCAAGCGTCGTTTTCACTTTTGCATGCGGCTGGGCTGCGAGCCTCAGCGCCACATTGTGCATGTTCTGCCACGAAAAGGTGTCCATGAAGCCATATGGCGGATGATTCGTGGGGAAGAGGTTTTGAAAGGTGTTCACGCGTCCGTCATTCGGATCGCTGTCGCCGGTGCCAAAGCTGTATTCGAGCGCCAGACGTGGCTTCCACGTCGATTTGAGCCAGTTGTAACCCGCTTCGAGATGATGCGCATAGGCTCGTAGCGCCTTTCCTCCCACACGACCTGCCTGCCCGGCAAATTCCGCTGTGTAATCCCAACCCGCGAGCTTCAGCGGATCGCCCTTCCAGCGTGTGCCGAGCGTCACGAAGTCATTCCCACCTGCGAAAGACTCCTCGTGCAGATGAAAGGCATACAGATCGGTCGACTGAAAGGGGAGCCAGGCCGTGTTGCTATAATAAAGGCCGCTGAAGAACTGGTTTCGCACATCACCATTGCCCAGCCAGTCGCTGCGATTGAACTCGGACTCATGATTGCGCACCACGCTGGAGGTAAAAGCATCCAGCCACCAGCCCTCCCGCTGCACATGCAGCTTCATCGCATCGAAGGTGCGGCTGAAGTTCAGCCACTCCAGCGGTCCTACGAGTCGCTCATCGCCATACGCCAGCACCTGACGGCCGAGCTTCACACTCAAACGCGAGGGATTTCCCAGTTCGATGCTCGCTAGCCGCAGATCAAAGGCATCATCGCCCTCCGCGCCGTTTTGCAGCGGAATATCTGCCCGCTTGGAGAAGCTCTCGCGCACATCCTGCGCCTGCACCGCCACCCGCAGCCATTCCACCGGCTGCCATTCCACACCCAGGCGCAGTCGAGTGAGTAGCCACGAGTCATCCGTCAACGCCGAGCGGCTGGAATCAAAGTCATACACATTCCGCCGCATCTCACCGCGTGCCCTGGCCTGGAAATTCCACTTCAGCGAATCGCCAATGCCTTCCGCCACCGCGGAAAGCGTGGTGGCGATCAATAGGCAAAGCGTGAGGCGTTTCTGAAACATATACTTTCTAGCTGCGACGGTTTCCATCCGAACGAAAATAGACTTTCGCTATGGTTTCGATGCCTCCGCGTTATGCGAAGCCATCCTCTCCGCAAGGTGTGCCCCTTCTCAACGTAGTGGTGGGGCCTCATGAAAGCCTTGCCACCAGCCTTGTTCCTGCTCACCGCCCTCGCGGCAGGTGCGGACATGACACCGGACCAGCGAGCCTTCTTTGAGTCGAAGATCCGGCCTGTGCTCGTGAAGCAGTGCTACGAGTGCCATTCGCAGGCCTCGAAAAAGCTCGGTGGCAAGCTCCTGCTCGATGCGCCCTCCGAAATGATCGCGGGCGGCGAATCCGGGCCCGCCGTCATTCCCGGCAAGCCGGATGAAAGCCTCATCGTGCAAGCCGTGCGCTACGACGGCCTCGAAATGCCACCGAAGAAGCGACTGCCGGAGCACATCGTGAACGATTTCGCCGAGTGGGTCAAAATGGGCGCACCTGATCCGCGCACCGAAGCGCCGAATATCGTCAAAAAAGCCCCGCAGGAGCCCTTATGGTCCCTCAAGCCTATTGCCGACCCCAAGCCGCCTTCCGTGAAAAATGCCTCTTGGCCACGCCAAAGCCTCGACGCCTTCGTTTTGGCCAAAATCGAGCAAAACGGCCTCCAACCCGCCCCCGATGCCGAAGCAGCCAGTTTGAAGCGCCGCCTTTCCTTCGATCTCATCGGCCTCCCCCCTGATTCGACCGATCCGTCCGATCCGACAGATCCTTCCTATATAGAGAGGCTCCTCCAAAGCCCCCACTTCGGCGAAAAATGGGGCCGCCACTGGCTCGATGTGGCCCGTTACGCCGAATCCAACGGCAACGACGGTCTCAGCCGTAATCCCAGCTTCCCGCACGCGTGGCGTTATCGCGATTACGTCATCCGCGCCTTCAATGAAGACCTGCCGTATGATCGCTTCATCGCCGAGCAGATCACCGGAGATCTACTGCCTGCGGATTCGCCCGCGCAGCGGGACCGTCAGCTCATCGCCACCGGCCTGCTCGCGCTCGGCGCCAAGCCTGCGAAGGCCATGAACGAGAACTTCGAGATGGATGTCATCGCCGATCAGATCAACGTCATCGGCAGCGGCATCCTCGGTCTCAGCGTCGGCTGCGCACGCTGCCACGATCACAAGACCGATCCCATCCCCACACGTGATTACTACGCGCTCGCCGGCATTTTCAAAAGCTCCGAGACGATGTGGGGTGCCGCCGCGCATCAGGGCCTTACCGCGCCGCAGACACCGCTGCATGAGCTTCAAGCCGCCGACAAATTCATCCCACGCTCCGTGTTGGAGCCGATCCTCAGAGCCAATCCGCCTCATCGTACGCCCGCGAAGCCCTCCTTCGCCTACAAGGCCGATGCGCCGCTCGCCATGGGCCTGCGCGACGCCAAAAAGATCGAAGACTGCAAACTCAACATCGACGGCGAATCCAAGAAACTCGGCGCAGCTATCCCCCGCGGCTTTCTGAGTGCCTGTGGCGGCGGCACCGTCACCGATTTGAAGCAAAGCGGACGCCTCGAACTTGCGAAGTGGCTCACCAGCCCGCAAAACCCGCTCACCGCCCGCGTCTTCGTGAATCGCGTCTGGCTCCAACTCTTCGGCGAAGGCCTCGTGACCACACCGAATGACTTCGGCCTCTCCGGCGAGCGCCCCACGCATCCTGGGCTCCTCGATCACCTCGCCACCCGCTTCATTCGCGAAGGCTGGAGCATCAAAAAACTCATCCGCAGCATCGTTCTGAGCCGCACCTATCAAATGGCCTCGCGCAGCGGCGATGCGCCTTGGCTCTCGCATCACCTCCGTCGCCGTCTCGATGCTGAAACGATCCGCGACACGATGCTTTTCGCCACGGGCGATCTGAATCCGCAGCCCGCGAGCGGTTCGCTCATCCAGCATCGCGATGTGCTCATCAATGAGCTGCCCTCCCTGCATCAGCCGAGCAATCAGCGCAGCATCTACCTGCTCATGCTGCGCAATTCGATGCCGCCCGAGCTCACGCCCTTCAATTTGCCCGATGCGACCACCGTCGTCGCCCAACGCGACAGCTCCGCACTCGCTACGCAATCGCTTTATCTGCTGAACAATAACTTCGTCATCGAGCAATCCCGCCGCTTCGCCAAGCGACTGCTTCAAACTCCTGCCGAGGTCGAAAAACGCATCGACGCGTCCTATCGCCATGCTTTGGGCCGCGACGCCACCGCTGCCGAACTCCAGCGCGGCCTCGATTTCCTCCGCGAGGCCGATTCGATGCTCGTCTCGATGCAAACCGATCACCCACGCCGCGAACTCGACACTTGGGCCGCCTTTTGTCAGGCCCTGCTCGCCAGCAATGAACTGCGCTATGTGGATTGAGCGTCTCATCATCGCCGCTGCCCTCGCGATCCACGCCCACGCCGCGGACTTCACGCGTGTCGTGCGGCCCATCCTCGCGTCGAAATGCTACGCCTGCCACGGTCCTGACGAGGAAAGCCGCGAGGCCGATCTGCGCCTCGACATGCCCGCGAAGCATTTCGACACCAAAACCTTCCTCGACCGCATCACGACCTCGAATCCCGACGACGTGATGCCACCGCCCAAATCCCCCAAACCGCTCACCGCCGCCGAAAAAGACGTTTTGCGTCAATGGATCGCCTCAGGGGCCACATACGAACCGCATTGGGCCTTTCAGCCGATTCGCCGTCCGACGTCTCATCACGACATCGACAGATTCATCCGCGCTGAATTGACCAAACACGGCCTTCAGCCCGCCCTGCGTGCGGATTCCACCACGCTCATCCGTCGCCTCTACCTCGATCTCATCGGCCTGCCTCCTCCATCGAACCTATCCGTCCCATCAGACCTATCGGACTCATCTTACGCCGCCCTCGTGGACCGCCTTCTCTCTGATCCCCGCTTCGGTGAACGCTGGGGCCGCCACTGGCTCGACATGGCCCGCTACGCCGACTCGAATGGCTTCCTCGGTGACGGTCTCCGCCCCAACGCCTACCGCTACCGCGATTGGGTCATCCAGGCCTTCAACGAAGACATGCCGTATGATGAGTTCACCCTCGCCCAAATCGCCGGAGACCTCACCGATGCGCCCGCAGGAACCGGCTTCCACCGGAACGCCGCGCTCAACACCGAGGCCGGTGTCGATAAAGAAGAAGCGCGTTACCAAAACCTCGTCGATCGCGTCAACACCACCGCTCGCGTGTGGATGGGCCTCACCATCGGCTGTGCGCAGTGCCACACGCACAAATACGATCCGATCACCATCCGCGATTACTACAGCTTCTACGCCTTCTTCGACAACACCGAGGACCGCGACGACGCCAAGACGAAAGCGCCACTCCTCACTGAAGTCTCCAAAGATCGTCGCCAGACCTACGTCCATCTCGCCGGCGACTACACCCGCCGCGGCCCCGATGTCATGCCCGCCACGCTTTCCGCGCTGCCCGCTCAAGCAGGCAACACGCGTCTCGAACTCGCCAAGTGGCTCGTTTCACCAAAAAACCCGCTCACCGCCCGCGTCGCCGTGAATCACCTCTGGAGCAAGCTCTTCGGCTACGGCCTCGTGCGCACGCCGGACGACTTCGGCACCAGCGGCGAAGCCCCCAGCCATCCCGAACTCCTCGACTGGCTCGCCACCGACTTCATGCGCAATGGCTGGAGCCGCAAACAGCTCATCAAGCGCATCGTGATGAGCGAGACGTATCGTCAAGCCTCACATCATCCGTCAGATCGGTCCGATCAGACCGATCCTCTGAATAAACTCCTCTCCCGCCAAAACCGCGTCCGCCTCGACGCCGAAATCCTCCGCGATTCCGCCCTCGCCGTCAGCGGCCTTCTCAAACCCACCATCGGCGGCCCCAGCTTTCGCCCGCCTCTGCCCGAAGACGTCTTCGACGTCGGCCGCTCCTCCAACTGGCAGGCCAGCCCTGGCGATGAAATCTACCGCCGCAGCCTTTACATCATCACGCTACGCAGCGTGCTCTATCCCACGCTCACCACCTTCGATGCTCCGGACGCCGCCGATGCCTGCGTGCGCCGCGAACGCTCCAACACGCCGCTGCAAGCCCTCACCATGATGAACGAAGGCGTCTTCGTCGAAGCCGCTCAATCCCTCGCCCTCCACGCCATGCGCCAAGGCAACAACCGGCTCGAAAAGCTCTTCCGCCTCGTCTTGAACCGCGAACCACGCCCCGAGGAGCTTTCCCGCCTGCAAACCTTCCACGCCGAACAAAAAGCCCGCGTTCAAAGCGGAGGCCAAGAGGCTCTCCAAGTGCTCGGAGCACATCAAAAAGCCATCTCACCTGCCCAAGCCATCGAAGCTGCCACGCTCGTCGCCGTAGCCCGTGTGCTGATGAATCTAGATGAGTTCATCAATCGCGAGTGAACGCGAGGTGGATCACAACTGCGGCGTCCAGCGGTGCTTGCGGCGGATGACGGGGAGGTCTTCGCGGCGGAGGTGGACACCTTGACGGTGGATGTTGATCAGGATGCCGATGGCGATCATCGCGGCGAGTAGACTGGAGCCACCGTAGCTCACGAAGGGCAGGGGAAGCCCTTTGTTGGGCAGCAAAGCCGTCGTCACGCCCATGTTGAGAAGAGCCTCCATGCCGAGCAGGAAGGTGAGGCCACTGCCTAGGAGTTTACCGAAGCGGTTCGGTGCATACGCAGCCACCATGAAGCCGCTCATGACGAGCACGGCAAAGCCGAGCACGGTGCCCGCAGTGCCGCGGAGGCCGAGTTCCTCGCCCACCATGGGGAAGATGAAGTCGGTGTGCGCTTCGGGTAGGTAGGAGAGCTTCATGCGGCCTTCGCCGAGGCCGCGTCCATCCAGGCCACCGGAGCCAAAGGCGAGCTTCGAAACCCACTGCTGGAGGCCGAGCTTGTCCTTGTTGCCTTCGAGATCAAAAAGCACCATCACGCGTTCGAAGCGGTTCGGGAGGAATTTGATGCCAGCAGCGAGTCCGCCGCCGACGAGCACGACAATGACAGCCAGGTAGCGCAGCTTGGTTCCCGCCACGAACATCACGCCAAGGCCCACGACGGAGGCGAGCAAGGCGCTGCCGAGGTCGAACTCGCACCCGATGAGGCCCACGATCCCCATGAGGACGAGACCGGGCAGCAGGAAGCCGCGCCGGAAGGTGCGGACCATGGTTTCATTCGTCGCAAACCAGCCCGAGAGCGTGATGAGCAGGGCGATCTTCGCGAATTCGGAGGGCTGAATGCGGAGCGAGCCCATGCCGATCCAGCGGCGGGAGCCATTGATCTTCACGCCCACACCGGGGATGTAGCAAAGCACGAGCAGCACGGCCGCGCCGATGAGGATGTGCCAGCGCCAGCGCTGCCAGACATTGAAATCAATTATCGCCGCCGCCCCACAGGCCACGAGCGAGATACCAAGCCAGCTCAACTGCCGCCACACCGTCACATAGTCTTCCGCGCCTTCCTGGGCGACTTCAAACGTCGTGCTCGCCAGCATCGTGATCCCCAGCGCGAGGAGTCCGATGACGGAAGCAAGAAGCAGGATGATGGAATGGCGGGACATGTTTGTAGTTCGGGTTTTAGCCCGCGTTTGGAGATCATTGAGCGGCTAAAGCCCGAACGACGAACTTACTTCGCTGGAATCACGAGCTTCATTCCCTCACGCATGGTGTTGGGGTTCTTGATGTTGTTGGCCTTTTGGATGGCGGCGACGGTGACGCCGTATTTGGAGGCGAGGCGGTAGAGCGTTTCACCGGAGGCGAGGGTGTGGCTCTTGGAGGTTCCTTTGGCGGCGGGCTTCGGCGGCGTGTCCTTGGTGGACTTTTTCGACGAGGGCTTGGTGGTGGGCGGGGAGTCGGCGAGGCGCTTGGTCATCTGGCTCGGCGTGGGCACGGGATTGGGCTTGGCGAGGGGCTTGGGCTCGGGCTTGGCGACGACCTTCTTCGGCTCTGGCTTCGGTTCGGGTTTGGCCTCGACTTTTGACGCACGGGCGGGAGCGGGTTCGGGTTCAGGCTCCACTTTGGTGGCTGGAGGCGCGTCATTCGCGGCGGCGATGGCTTTTTCGGTTTCGACGGTGGCATTGGCGAGCGCGGCCATGGCCTCGGGGTTCACGCGGCCGATGATTTGCTGCGCCGGAGCGGCATCGGTGGCAGGCGCGGCGATGGCGGGAGCTTCCGCGGCGGCGCTGAGGCTATGGCCAATCGGTGCTGACTCACCGGGAGCGAGCAGCGAGATCAGCGCTTCGGAAGCGGTGATGCTGGCAGGCGCATTTTCAGGCCTGACAGACTCACCTTGCGTCTCTGGCGGTGACTGGCGAGTCATGGCGAGAGCGGTGGCGGTATCGACCGGCACGGCGGAGGGGACAGCCTGCTTGGGCACATTGAGAAGCGTGCCGGGTTCGATTTGAATGCCTTTATCGAGGCGGTTCATCTCGATGATCTTCTCTTCGGTGGTGCTGTGCTTCTCCGCGATGCTGCGGATGCTATCGCCGGAGGCCACGGTGTATTGCTCCGTGTCGTTGTCCGGGTTCGCGACGGCATTGGCCTGGGCATTGATGACCTCCTGGCTGGCCTGGGGAAGGCCGGAGGAGCTCGTCTGCGCACGAGCAGCCTGGGTGATCGTCTGCGCGGGGGATTCCTCCTCGCCCATGAAATCATACACAATGATGCCGCCGATGAGGACGACGTGGATGAGCAGCATGACCACAAACATGCGGGCCATGCCGGTGTTGGGTTCGTGCTGGTTCCATTCACCTTCGTCAGTGACGAGGGCCACACGATGCTTGTGACGATCTCCATCGATCAGTTTGATGATGAGAGAGTCCTTTTTGCTCTTTTTGGTTTTCATGGTGTGCGCTGGGTTCGGGTTGTCTGTTGTGTTGTTGGCTGTTGTGAAAATCAGGTGAGGGCGTTCACGGCATCGCGGAAGGCATCGCCGCGCTGGCCGTAGCCGGTGTACATGTCGAAAGAGGAGGTGCCGGGGCTCAGGATGATGGCATCGCCGGGCCGGGAGAGCTGCGTGGCGAGTGAAACGGCCTCGGCCATGTCCGCGCCGCGCTGGCAGGGCAGCAGGTCGCCAAAGGTCTGTTCAAGCTGCTGCGAAATTTCGCCGATGAAGACCATCGCACGCACCTGGCCTTTCAGCTCGGCACGCAGCGGCGTGTAGTCGAGCTGCTTGTCCTTGCCACCGGCGATGAGCACGATGGGACGCTCTTGGCTTCGCAGGCAGGCTTCGAGCGCATGGAGGTTCGTGGCCTTGGAATCATTGATGTACTCGCGATCGGCGAGCGTGCGGATGAGCTCGCAGCGGTGGCGTGGCACTTCGTAATCGGCCAAAGCCTTCAGCATGGCATCGAATTCGAGGCCGAAGACCTTGCCGGTCATCAGTGCGGCCAAAACGTTCTCCATGTTGTGTTTGCCACGCACCTTCAAATTCGCGGCGGAGCCGATCTCGCGGCCTTCGCGGTAGAATTTGCCGTTTCCGTAGCTGTAATCGGCTTCAGCACCATAAGCCGAAAAGGTCCAGCGCTGCGCTTTGCCGCTCGAAACACTCTCACCAGCCCGCACGATGGCGACATCGCTTTCGGTGACGTTTTTGAAGATGCGGGATTTGGCATCGAAATACTCCGTCATGCCGGGATAACGATCCAGATGGTCAGGAGCGAAGTTCAGCCACAAACTAGCCTTGGCGCGGAAGTTCTGAATCGTTTCGAGCTGGAAGCTGCTGATCTCGCAGGCGAGCACATCGTAGCGCACACTGCTGGCGACGACTTCGCTCAAGGACATGCCGTGATTGCCGCAGGGAATGGATTTCAGGCCGCAGCCATTGAAAAGGGCCGCGATGAGCTCGGTGCAGGTGCTCTTCCCATTCGTGCCGGTGATCGCAGCGATGGGCATGTCCGTCAGATTGAAGGCGAACTCCGTTTCACCGACGAGCGGTACGCCTGCGGCGGTGAATTTGGCGGGAAGCGGCCAGTGCTCATCCAAACCGGGGCTGATGATGACGAGATCAAAGTCACCCGGCTTCACGATGAGGTCGCGAGCGGACTGACCAAGCACGCATTTGAAATCCTCGACCTGCTTCGCCTTGTCGCCTTCATCGAAAATCGTCACGTCCGCGCCATGCAGACGCGCCAAACGAGCGGCACCGAGGCCGCTGCGTCCAGCACCGAGAATGGCAAAGCGTTGGGAGGCGTATTTCATCAATTAGCGAAGTTTGAGCGTGGCAAGTCCGAGCATGGCAAAGGCGAGGGACATGATCCAAAAGCGGACGATGACCTGATTCTCATGCCAGCCTGCCAGCTCGAAGTGGTGATGGATGGGGGCCATGCGGAAGATGCGTTTGCCGCGTGTTTTGAAGCTCCAGACCTGCAGGATGACGCTCATGGCTTCCATGACGAAGACACCGCCGACGAGGGCGAGCACGATCTCTTGTTTGCAGCCGATGGCGAGCGCGGCGATGCAGCCACCGAGGGCGAGCGAGCCTGTGTCTCCCATGAACATCTTTGCAGGATGGGCATTGAACCAAAGGAAGCCGAGGCAGGCTCCAGCAAGTGCCATGGCGATGATGGGCAGCTCATTGGCGAGTGTGTGATGGGCCACGCCGAGGTAATCGGAGTAATTGGCATTGCCGCAGATGTAGCCAAAGCCGGCGTAGGCCAACGCGGTGGTGATGGAGCAGCCTGTGGCGAGGCCGTCGAGGCCATCCGTGAGGTTCACCGCGTTGGAGGAGCCGACGATGATCAAGGAGAACATGGCGACGGAGAAGATGCCCATGTCCAGAATGACGGCGTCTTTGACGAAGGGCACATAAAGCGCCCGCAGCGTGTGCCCATCATCCGCAGGCACGAGATAGGCGAAGGCGAGGCCGGCGAGCACGGCCACGCTGGTCTGCCAGACGAGTTTGAGACGAGCGCTGACGCCTTTGGAGTTCTTCTTGCTGATTTTGAGATAGTCATCGCGGAAGCCAAGGGCGCCGAGGCCGATGGTGGTGAAGAGGACGATCCACACCATGATGTTGTCCCACTTGGCCCAGAGCAGCGTGGAAAGGATGATCGTGCCGAGAATGAGGATGCCTCCCATGGTGGGCGTGCCAGCTTTCTTGCCGTGAAGCTCGGCGAGCCTGTGTACTTCCTCGGCGGTGCGGATGGGCTGGCCGATCTTCAGGGAGATGAGTTTGCAGATGAGCTTGTCGCCATACATCAGCGAGAGCACGAAGGCCGTGATGGCGGCTCCACCTGCACGGAAAGTGTGGTACTTGAAGAGGTTGAGGATTTTGTAGAGCGCGGCGTCATCGCTCATCCAGTTATGGGCGAGCATCCATTCACGCAGTTCGTAAAGCCAGTACATCATGACGTTTGAAAGTGGGTGAGAACCTTTTCCATGCCGGCGCTGCGGCTGCCTTTAAGCAGCACGAGATCGCCTTCACGCAGCACTTCGCGCAGATGAGCGGCGCAGGCGGCGTGATCAGGGAAATGGCGGGTGTGAAGGCCTTTGGCGGCCGAGGAGATCCATTCGGCCTCGTTTCCACCGACGGTGCAGAGTGCGGTGAGATCGAGTGAGGCGGCGAATTCGCCCACACGCTTGTGTTCGGCTTCGGCGATGGCTCCCAGCTCGCCCATGCGGCCCAAAACGGCCACGCGGCGGCCTTCGGCCTCCAAGGTGGCGAGCGTGCGCAAACCGGCGATCATGCTGTCGGGGTTCGCGTTGTAGCTGTCGTCGATGAAACGGATGCCGTGAACGATTTTCGGCTCCACGCGGCCTCCGGTGAGTTTGGCATTGCTGAGTGCATCCGCAATGTCGGCGGGCGAGATGCCATAGCGCCAGCCCATGGCTGCGGCGAGGGCGGCATTGGCCACCATGTGCTCGCCGAGGATGGGGAGCCGCGTTTCGACCTTCTCACCGCTGAAATCGAGCGTGAAGGTGGTGCCAGTGCCATCGGCGCGAAGGTTCGTGGCGCTCACATCGCCTGCGTTCACGCCGGCGGTGGAGACGGTGGCCTGGCAGTGGCGGGTGATGACAGGTGTGTACTTGTCATTCGCGTTCAGCACGACGACGCCGCTGCGTTTCACCTGCGCGGGAAGCGTGGCTTTTTCCCACGCAATGGCGTCTTGCGTGCCCATGTATTCGATGTGCGCCATGCCGATATTCGTGACGATACCCGCATCGGGATCAGCGATGTCTGTGAGCACTTCGATTTCGCCTGGATGGTTCATGCCCATCTCGGTGACGCAGCATTGCTCGCCTGTTTTCAGCGCGAGAAGCGTCAAAGGCACACCGATGTGGTTGTTGAGATTGCCAAAGGTGGCGCGGGTGATGAACTTCTTCGCCATCACGATGGCCGTGAGGTCCTTGGTCGATGTTTTGCCGTTGGAGCCAGTGAGGCCAACAATGATGGGATTGTGCTGCTGGCGGTAACCGCGAGCCATCAACTGAAGGGCGACCAAGGTATCATCGACCTCCAATAGGGGGCACGGAAGCGTTCCCCAAGCCGGATCAATCTTGCTGACCACTGCCGCCGATGCGCCAGCAGCGGCCGCTTGAGGCACGAAGCTATGCGCATCGAATTTTTCACCGATCAAAGCCACGAAAAGATCTCCAGCGGCGACTTTGCGGGTGTCCGTGCTCACGCTTTCGACCAGACGCGAAGCATCTCCATGCACGGTGGCGTGCGCGTAGGCTGCGAGCGTTTGGAGAGAGGTGGGAGACATGGGGAGATTAAAAGCGGCGGTCTGGCGGAGGGCCGAAGCCACCACGTTGGTTTTGCATGGCTTCGCGTTCGGCATCGCGCTCTTCACGTTCTTGGGCGCGGGCGGTTTTGGTGTGGAAGAGGAGCTGGCGGGCGACTTTGCGGTCGTCGAAAGGATATTTCTTGCCTTGGATGTCCTGGTAGTCCTCGTGACCTTTGCCAGCGATGACGATGATGTCGCCCGGACGAGCATTTTCGATGGCGATCTGGATGGCCTGACGACGATCGGCGATGACGGCGTGGCTGTTTGGACGGGCAAAACCTGCCTTCGCATCATTCAGGATCGCCTGCGGGTCCTCAGTGCGGGGGTTGTCAGAGGTGAGCACGCAGATGTCACTGCCCAACTCGGCTGCGGAGGCCATTTTAGGGCGCTTCGTGCGATCACGATCTCCACCGCAGCCGAAGACGGTGATGATGCGGCCGGGGCGCAGGGCGCGGACGGTCTTCAAAGCATTCACGATGCCATCGGGCGTGTGCGCATAGTCCACAAAGATCTGGAAGCGGGTCGTGGTGTCCGTGACGCGTTCGAGGCGTCCTGGCACCTGCGGTGCTTTTTGCATGTTGGCGATGGCTTCACGCAGATTGAGGCCGGAAGTGCTGACAGCGGCCAAAGCGGCGAGCGTGTTGTAAACGTTGAAATCGCCAATGAGCGGCGTGCGCACGAGGAAACTGCGACCTTTGGCATCCAGCTCAAACTGAGTGCCGTTCATGTCATAGCGGACGTTGTTCGCACGGAAGTCACAACCGGCTCCGAAGCCATATTTGATGACGCGGCCGGTGCTGGCGAAACGTTCGATCAGTTTGCGGCCCCAGAGATCATCGCCATTGATCACGAGCGAGGCACGCGGCGTGGTGGCGGCAATGTCAAAGAGCTTCGCCTTTGCCTCGAAGTACTTCTCCATCGTGCCGTGGTAGTCGAGATGGTCCTGCGTGAGGTTCGTGAAGATGGCGGAGGCAAACGGCAGGCCATGCGCACGATGCTGGTCGAGCGCGTGCGAGGAGATTTCCATGGCGCAGGCACGGCAGCCATTGCCGCGCATCTGTGAAAGCAATGTCTGAATCTCCAGTGACTCCGGCGTGGTGTGCGTGGCGGGCACCTGCTGGCCGCCGAGATCATAAAAGATGGTGCCGAGCAATCCGCAGCGCATCTGGCCGAGATTCATCAAATGATGCGCAAGGAAGGCAGTTGTTGTTTTTCCATTTGTGCCGGTGACGCCGATGAGCGTCATGTTTTTGCCCGGATGGCCGTTCAGGGCTGCCGCCGCATCCGCGAGGGCGATGCGAGATTGGCGCACATGAATCCAAGGCGTGGTAAAGCCATCCGGCGGGGCTTGTTCCGCGATGATGGCAGCACAACCTGCCTCAATGGCCTTTGGAATGAAGGCGTGGCCATCCACGCTGCTGCCACGCAGCGCGACGAAGGCGATGCCGGGGCCAGCCAGACGTGAATCGTAGGCCAAGCCGGTGATCTCCGTGTCCAGCGAGCCGCTGGTCATGGGCTTATCGAGATGAGGGATGAGATCGCGAAGAGTCATTTTATTTGGCGCCTCCTTCTTGCGCGAGGTTCATGCGCTTCTGGTGGCGGGTGGCGAGGTGGTGCAGTGTCTCGTGCACGACCTCGGCGAAGATGGGGCAGGCGACCTTACCGCCGCGGACGTCGTGATGATCTTTGGCAATCGGATCATCGAGCATGACGACGCAAGAAACCTGCGGCTTCTCCACCGGCGCAAAGCCTGCGAAGGAAGTGACGTAGTGGTTCTGGATGTATTTGTTGAGCTTGTCGTCGTAGCGCACGGAGGTGCCCGTCTTGCCCGCGACGCGGATCTCAGGTGCAAGCGAGGCCCGCTTGCCGGTGCCTTCGAGCACGACGGCTTCGAGGAAATCACGCAACTGAGCCGCCGTGGCCGCGGTGCATGCCTGGCCGACGGGCTGCGGTGGCACAAACTCCACCTTTCCCTCGGGCGTGGTGATGTGATCAATGATGCGGGCCTGCATGAGCGTGCCGCCATTGGCGACGGCACCATAAGCCAGTGCGATGTGCAGCGGCGTGGTGTTGAGGTTGTAACCGACGCAGACGTTTTTCTGCGTTGGATTGCTCCACTTGCCCATGGGAAGGAGGCCGGGTTGCTCGCCGCTGAGGCCGATGCCCGTGCGCTGGCCAAAGCCGAAGCGCTTGGCGTAATCGAGCAACGAGTCGCGGCCTATCCGCTTGAAGATCTTGTAGGTGCCGATGTTGCTGGAGTGGACGAGCACGCCTTTGACCGTCTGGCGGCCGTTCGACTCGTCGTCGTTGATCCACACCTTGAGCTTCGGCTCGAACCAGTGCCAGTCCTCGCAGTCGATGATCTCGGTGGGGGTGACCTTCTTCAAATCAAGCGCTGCGGCGAGCGTGACGATTTTGAAGGTCGAGCCTGGTTCGTAAAGGCCGCCGTGGATGTGATTCGTCCAGGTGTTCTCTTTTTCGTTTTCGCTATCGCGATGCGGACGTGCGGCGGCAGCGAGGATGGAGCCAGTGAAGGGATCGGTGACGACGATGACGACGCGTTTGGCCTGATGGGACTTCCACTCACGCTCGCAGATGCCCTCGACGATGTCCTGGAGCTGCATGTCGATGGTGAGATGGATGTCGTGGCCGTTGCGAGGCTCGATGACCTTGCCACGATAGGCGGGCAGCTCGTTTCCAGAGCGGTCACGCTCGATGAACTGCTCTCCGGGCACGCCGTTTAGCATGCCGTCCATGAGCTTCTCGACGCCCCAGAGGCCGTGGTTGGTCTTCGTATCCGTATCGCCAATGAAGAGCGAGAGACGATCCTTCGCAGGGAAGGTGCGCTCGACCACCGGGCGGAGGTAGATGCCAAACAGGCGCTCCTTTTTAAGCGCCTCGGCGATCTGCTGCGCACGCTCGTCCTCGATGAGTTTTTCGAGAATGACCTCGCCTTTTTCTGCGGTAATCTTCGCGAGGATTTCTTTCTTCGGCAGCGTCAGCGTCTGGGCGAGCACGGTGGCGATGTGTTCGTGGTAGGCGGCGAGCGTTTCCGCTTCGGTCATGGTCTCACGAATCTCGATGGCTTTCACGCCACGCAGTTTAGCAAGGCGCTGACGCACGGTGATGATCTCGCGAAGGTGGGCGCGGTCGGTGTGGAGTTCGCTGAAGGATTCATCAAAGGCGAGGAAGTCGTCGTTGTAATCGCGGATGGTGCCGCGATGCGCAGGTAGCGTGATGTGACGTTGATATTTGTTGGCGGCGAGGCTGGCGAGACGAGGTGATTCTTTGATCTGAATGACCGCGAGCTTCCAGGTGACCACGGAGAAACCGGCGAGAAGCACAAACAGCAAGACCATCATGCGGCTGCACAAGGGGCGGTCGCGACGGAGCTGAATGTGATCTGGGAGGGGCTGGCTCAAGGTGTGGGCGTGTTTTGCGCGAAGGCGCGGGCGACGGGGATCGCGGCTGGGACGGGCGCATCGTCCGTGCTCAAAGCGACGGCGACGGGGGCGGAAGTGGCGGCTGGCATGACGAGGATGCGGCCCTCATCGAGCGGGCGGAGCATCGTGGCGATTTTTGTGAGGCGTGGCTGCACGCGCTGCGAGGCAAAGGCCTTTTCTTTGAACTGCGCGAGTTTATCGATCTCCGTGCGCAGCAGGCGGATCTCGTCTTCGACCTTTCGCTGCTCCTCACCGATGGCGCGGACGCGGTTTTTGCTCACCACGATCCCGAGTCCCACGAGTGCGAGCGAGGCCACGACAACGAGGATCGCCACGATGGCGGTCAGGCTGAGGCTGTTGCGATAGCGGGTGGTGCGACGCGATTTCATGATGAGAGACGTTCGGCGACACGCAGGCGAGCGCTGCGAGCACGAGGATTGAGTTCGAGTTCCGATTCGGAGGCTTCGATGGGCTTCCGCGTGATCAATTTCAGCACGCAATCGGGATTTGCCCTCGGCGCAGGCCACTCGGGACGGTCCAGCTCTGGTGCGGAGAGATGCGCGAGGGTTTGCTTCACGATGCGATCCTCCAGCGAGTGGAAGGTGATCACGGCGAGGCGTCCGCCGGGCTTCAGCCACTTCGGTGCGGCAGCGAGGAAGTCACGCAGCGCGGCGAGTTCGTCATTCACGGCGATGCGCAGCGCCTGGAAGACGAGCGTGGCGGGATGGCGCTTGCTGCGCTTTGGCGAAGCGGCCGAGACGATGTCCGCGAGTTGCGTGGTCGTCTGGATGAGACGGGACGAGCGGGCTTTGATGATCGCACGCGCAATGCGGCGGGCGTTGGGCTCCTCGCCGTATTCAAAGAAGATCCGCATGAGCTCCTCCTCGGCGGCGGTGTTGATCAGATCGGCGGCGGTTTGATCCGCGTCCGTGTCCATGCGCATGTCGAGTGGCGCATCCTTATTAAAGGAGAAGCCGCGAGCACCGTCATCGAGCTGGTGGCTCGACACGCCAATATCGACGAGCATGCCGTCAAAGCCGGAAACGCCCGCCTCCTCGACGATCTGCGGGAAGTGGCGAAAATTCCCACGCAGAGCGCAGAAACGGTCCGCGTAGCCTTTCAAGCGTGCGTCGGCATAGGAAAGAGCCTGCTCATCCTGATCCATCGCCACCACGCGGGCACCGTGCTGGAGCAGCGCCTCGCTGTGACCTCCACCGCCGAGGGTTCCATCGAAAATGAGCTTGCCAGGAGCAGGCTGGAGAGCTTCCAGAGTTTCCGCGAGGAGCACCGGCAGATGATAAAAGGGCAAATTCCTCTGACCGAAACCTGGGCCGCTCCCTCCATCAGGCCCCGCTGCCCCGCCGGCACCGCTGCCTGAGAAGCGAGTCTCCAAAAAGCCGCGACTCGCAGGCACAAAGTCATCCATTGCATCCGCTGCGCCAAACCAAGGCCAACCGCCGACTTGGAAAACCTCAGTTATTCTAGCAATCTTGCTGGTGATGGTCTCCAAGACACCGCCTTCCCCCGCCCGGAAACCGGGGGTGAAGGGAAATGGCGTGGCAATAACAGCGGAATGCATGGCGGGAGAAGGGAGAGAGGAGCTTGAGGCAACGAGGACCGCGAAGCCGAGAAAACTGAAGCCACACGATCCAGCTAAAAATTCAATTAATGCTTATAATCTAGCTTTACGAGGCTTTGCAACGCTCGTTTTGAGAATTCTTGCGGTCAGCGAAATTTCTGTAAATGTAAGCAATTGAACATTTAGAATCGACATAATTGCTCGTAAAGCAGCCAGTGATTCGGAGGAGGTCGTCGGGTTTGCCGTCGCCGATTGAGGCTGGTTTGTGAGGCGAAGAAGAGGGCCCCCTGCTCCTTCGGCGTTACTCTGGAAGGCTTGAATTTTTGACCTTTCAGGCACTTTTGGCAGATATTTCTTCCAAGAGGAATCTCGACAGGTGGGTGGAATTCTTGTTAGCCTTTAAAAAATGTAAAATTCAACCACCACACTAACCATGGCCAAGAAACCAGCACCCAAGAAGGCACCCGCGAAAAAAACCGCCGTGAAACCTGTTCCTAAAAAGGCAGCGCCATCGAAGAAACCTCCGGCCAAAAAGCCTGCCCCGGTGAAGAAACCGACACCGAAGCCCACTCCTACCAAGAAACCTGCGCCGAAACCCGCAGCGAAGTCCGCGCCAGCTTCCAAACCGGACCCAGCCCCAGTGCCGGTGAAGAAGCCTGAACCCGCCCCGGTCTTCAAACCCGTATTTGAAACACCCGCGCCAGCTTCCGTGTCGATTCCGACACCTCCTCCAACTCCTAAAGTGACTATCTCTAAAGGCTCCGCTCCCGCCGGCACTCCACTCACCGTCTCCACGCAGGCCTCCGCAGGTGCCGCCGCGAACGGCAACACGCATCCGGCGAATATCCTCGCGCTCGTCAGCAGCGGCGGCTGGCCTGTGACCGATCTCTCGAAGGACAATTTCACCCTCATGGAATACTTTGAGGTGCCCGGCCAGCAGGCTCCGTTCAGCAATAACATCACGTCCTTCCGCAACGTCGGCACGGGAGCTTACCTTATTCAGGTAAAACCCATCAACAGTGCCACCTGGCGCAGCGGTCACCACCTCGCCCAGATCATCGTCAGCTCAGACGACGATCGCCAGGGCCAGGGAGCCGTGAAGATCATCATTCGCTGAGCCGATCAAAAAGATGTCATTTTAGGAAAGGACCGCGTTACTGCGGTCCTTTTCATTTTCACCTTTTCGCACCCACTCCCACCGCTAGCATCCGCCCCATCCATGAACCGCCGCTCCTTCCTCGCCTCCGCGTTTGCCACCGCCGCCGCGTCCACCATCCGGGCAGCCAAGCCGGGCCTTCCCATCGGACTCGATCACTTCTCTGTCCGCGCCACCGGATGGAAAGCCGCGCAGTACATCGACTACGCCGCCTCACTGAAGCTCAACACGATCTTCCTCTCCGAACTTGGCGTGTTCGAAAACTTTGAAGACGCCTATTTGAAGAGCCTCAAGGAGCAGGCGCACAAGGCCAACCTGCAAGTTTATGTCGGCACCGGCAGCGTTTGCGAAAGCTCGAACACCTGGAAGGCCGCCAATGGCACCGGCGCGGATCACCTCGCCCTCACGATCAAAATCGCCAAAGCGCTCGGCTCGCCCGTCGCCCGCTGCTACCTCGGCAATCAAAAGGATCGC
The DNA here is from genome assembly GCA_040381795.1 of Verrucomicrobiaceae bacterium. Lineage (GTDB taxonomy): Bacteria > Verrucomicrobiota > Verrucomicrobiia > Verrucomicrobiales > Verrucomicrobiaceae > Prosthecobacter. The sequence continues at coordinate 27,691 of JBEIGR010000001.1, forward strand.
TCCACCGATGGCGGCATCGCAAAGCACATCGAAAACACCATCAAGGCCATCAAAGCCAACCAAAGCCGCGCCGAGGCCGAAGGCATCAAGATCGCCATCGAAAATCACGCGGGCGACATGCAGTCCGCCGAGCTGCGCGAGCTCATCGAAGTCGCGGGCAAAGGTTACGTCGGAGCCAACATCGACCCCGGCAATGCCGTTTGGGCGCTCGAAGAGCCGATGAAGCATCTCGAAGTACTCGGCCCCGTCACCGTCTGCTCCAGCGTGCGCGACAGCATGCTCTGGGAAGGCGAAAACGGTGCCATCAATGTCCAATGGACCGCCATCGGCGAAGGCCTCATCGACTTCAAAGCCTACGCTAAACGCTTCGCCGAACTCGCCCCCGGCGTGCCGCTTCAAGTCGAGACCATCTCCGGCTTCACCCGCCCCTTCGAGATCACCAAAGACGACTTCTGGACCATCTTCCCCGGCCACCGCGATAGCGATATGTTCAAAGCCTGGCTCGCCCTCGCCAACAAAGGCAAAAAGATCGACAGCTTCAAAGCCCCCGACGGCCCCGGCAAAAAAGACGCCGAGATCGCCTACCAGAAAGGCGAATGCGAACGCAGCTTCGCGTGGCTGAAGGCGAACGTGTGAGCTGTTTAGCGAGCTTGTCGATGGCGGTGCGGGCAGGAGTGCACTCATCACTCATCACGTCACAATCGGCTTGATCACCTTCGCGGGATCGACGCCGGTGAGGCGGAAGTCGAGGCCTTGGGAGCGGAAGGTGAGCTTTTCGTGGTCGATGCCGAGCTGGTGGAGGATCGTGGCATGGATGTCGTGGACGTGGACGGGATTTTCTATGGCTCCAAAGCCGAACTCGTCGGTCTGACCGTGCGTGACGCCGCCTTTGAAGCCGCCACCAGCGAACCACATGGTGAAGGCGTCGATGTGATGATTGCGGCCGGTGGATTCGCGCACCTCGCCCATCGGCGTGCGGCCGAATTCGCCACCCCAGACGACGATGGTGTCATCGAGCAGGCCGCGTTGTTTGAGATCTTTGACCAGCGCGGCGCTGGCTTGGTCGATGTCCTGGCATTTGAGCGGCATGTGCTTTTCCAGGTTCTCCGTGGGGCCGCCGTGGTGGTCCCAATTGGTATCGTAGAGCTGCACAAAGCGCACGCCACGCTCGACGAGGCGGCGGGCGAGCAGGCAGTTTCGCGCGAAGCTGGTCTCCTTCGGATCTTTGATACCGTAAAGATCGAGCGTGGCCTGCGATTCGCCACTGGTATCCATCAGCTCGGGAGCGCTGGTCTGCATCTTGAAGGCCATTTCATAGGCATTGATGCGGGTGGTGATCTCGTCATCGCCGGTTTCGACGAGGCGTTTCAGGTTCAGTTCACGCACGGCATCCACCACCTGCCGCTGCTGGGCGGCGCTGATCTCATTGGGCGTGGAGAGATTCACAATCGGATCGCCCTTATTGCGCAGCGGCACGCCTTGATAAGTCGTCGGCAGCACGCCGCTGCCCCACAGGACGGAGCCGCCACGCGGACCACGCGGGCCGCTTTGCAGCACGACGAAGCCCGGCAGATCCTCGCACTCGCTGCCGAGGCCGTAGGTCACCCAGGCACCCATGCTCGGACGACCAAAAAGTCCGCTGCCGGTGTTCATGTACATCTTCGCCGGCGCATGATTGAAGAGGTCCGTCTTGCAGGTGGTGACGAGGCTGATGTCATCGACGATCTTCGCGGTGTGAGGCAGGTAATCGCTCACCCACGCACCGCATTGACCGTGCTGCTTGAAGCCGATCTTCGGCCCCAGCAGGTCGCTGCGATGGCTGCTGTCCATGAAGGCAAAGCGCTTCCCTTTGGTGTAGCTCTCAGGAATGGGCTTCCCGTTCAATTTGGTGAGCAGCGGCTTGTATTCAAAGGTCTCCAACTGCGATGGGCCGCCCGCCATGAAGAGGAAAATGACGTTCTTCGCCTTCGCGGGGAAATGCGTCTTCTTCGGTGCCAAGGCAGCATCGCGAGCCATAAGCGAACTGAGTGCCATGGAGCCGACGCCAATGCCGCAGCGGCTGAAGAAATGACGACGAGTTTGGTGAAGCAGAGGTGTCATGGAAGTTCGCGGATGCGGAGTTTGCGGAAGAGGATGGGGGAGCCTTCGCTTTCGAGGCAGAGGAAGCCTTGGGCGGGGTTGCAGGCGGTGCCGCCGCTGACTTCCTCGCCATTCACCCAGAGGCGGACTTCGCCGTTGATGGCGCGGATGTAGTAGTGGTTCCATTCGCCGTGGCCTTTGGCGAGGTGCTTGCGGGGGAAGCTACGGCTGCCATCGGGAGAGAGTGGCGGGAAAGGTGTCATCTTCACGCCGACGGGAAAGACATCGCCATTCGTGCCGAACCAATCGGTTTTGCCTCCGGCGGCCTTGACCTTGTCGGTGTAGCCGTGATCAAGCACCTGCACCTCGATGCCCTGCGGCAGGCCGGGCTTTGCTGCGGCGGTGAGCTTCTCAATCGAGGCCGGCGTGGCCCACACAAAGACACCGGAGTTCCCGGCGGGCTTTTGATGGCTCCACTCGACGACCATCTCGAAGTTTTTGAACTCCTTCACGGTGCGCATCACGCTCACCGGCTTGCCCGTGCAATGCAGCACGCCGTCCTTCCAGCTCCAGGTGTCATCGGCGCTGTTCACCTTGGTGAAATCTTCCGACTTCAAATCGCGGAAACCGGGCTGCGAGTCGTCGATGAAGGCGCGAGCCGGATCGGCGGCGAACAATGGCAGGGAGGTGAGAAGGAGGGTGAAAAGCAATTTCATGGTCTTATTCGCGGGTGACGGTTTCATCGAGGTTCAGCAGCACGCGGGCGGCGTTCAGCGAGTCGAGTTTCTTCAAAACGGCAAGCTCATCGGGCTTGGGTGCGCGTGAGGTGCAGCGTTTGAAGGCGGTTTCTAGGCCGTCCTTCTTGATGACCTTCTCCAGCGCGGTGGCGAACTCGAAGAAGCTGCTGTCATTCATCAAGGTGAGCGCTTGCAGCGGCGTGTTGCTGCGGATGCGGCGGGTGCAGCTGTTGAAACCTTCCGGAGCATCGAAGACCGTGAGCGAAGGCGGTGGCGAGGCGCGGTAGATGAAGGTGTAGAGGCCGCGGCGATAGCGATCTTCGCCTTTGCTCACGCTCCAGACGCGTTTCACCTGGCCTTGGCCCATCACACCATCGGGGATTGGCGGATACACGGGTGGACCACCGATTTTCGACGAGAGAAGACCGCTCGCAGCGAGGCACACATCACGCACGACCTCGGCATCGAGGCGCAAACGCGCCTGGCGGGCGAGGAGGTAGTTCTGCGGGTCTTTTTCGATTAGATCAGGACGGTTCGCGGAGCTTTGGCGATAGGTCTTCGAGGTCACGATGAGCTTGTGCAGCTCTTTGAGGCTCCATTTTTTCGCGGTGAACTCGGTGGCGAGCCAGTCGATGAGTTCAATATGGCTGGGAAGCGTTCCTTGTGAACCGAAGTCATTCTCCGTCTCCACGATGCCGCGGCCGAAATACTGCTGCCACACGCGATTGACGATCACACGGGCCGTGAGCGGGTTTTTCGGGCTCATGATCCATTTCGCCAGATCGAGCCGGTTCGGCTGTTTAGAGGTCGTTTCGAAGGGATGAAGCACGGCGGGCGTTCCGGGCTGCACTTCGACATCGGGGCGCGTGAAGTCGCCTTTGATGAAAACCGTCGTTTTGCGCGGTTTGGCCGTTTCCATCATCACGAGCGTCGTCGTGCCTTTGTTGAGCAGCGTGTCGAGTTCCTTGTGGCGGTCGTTCAGTTCGCGGAAAGGTCCCACGCCGCCGATGCTGGCGGCAAACAGCGTCTGGTTCTGCACGAAGCCGCGTTTCGCCTTCGGCATGGCGAGGGTTTTCACAATGGTGGCATTCAAGCTCTTCTTGATCGCGGGTGTGATGCCTGCCTCCCACGCGTCGAGTTCGGCGGCGTGCTCCTTCATGTAGGCTTTGATCTTCGCTTCGACCTCTTTGAACTCCTCCGTGAGGCTTTTCACATCCGTTTTGGGATCAAAGACCTTCATTTCCGGCTCGTCCTGGTTGTTCAGGAAGGCGAACACCTGGTAATACTCTTTGTGCGCGATGGGATCGAATTTGTGATCGTGACACTGGGCGCAGCCAATGGTGAGGCCGAGCCACACGCTGCCCGTCGTCGCCACGCGGTCGAAGACGCCGTCGATGCGGAACTGTTCTTTATCGATGCCGCCTTCTTGATTGATCTGCGTGTTGCGATGGAAGCCGGTGGCGATCTTTTGGCTTTCGGTGGCCTTCGGTAGCAAATCACCGGCGAGCTGTTCGATGGTGAATTGATCGAAGGGCATGTCCTTGTTCAGCGAGTCGATCACCCAGTCACGGAACTTCCAAATCTGGCGTGGCGCATCGATGGAGTAGCCGTTGGAATCCGCATAGCGGGCCTGATCGAGCCACCAGCGGCCCCAGCGCTCGCCGTAGTGTTTGCTGGAAAGGAGACGATCCACGAGCGCTGCATATTTTTTGTCAGACCAGTCGGACAGGGCCGACAAGTCAGACGGAGAGGGGGGAAGGCCGGTGAGATCGAGGAAGACGCGGCGAATGAGCGTGGCGGGATCGGCTTCGGGAGAAGGTTTCAGGTTTTCCTCGGCGAGGCGCTTCTGGATGAATTGATCAATGCCATCTCCAGCGTGCTTTTGCGGCGGGATGAACGCCCAGTGGGCCTCATACTTCGCGCCTTGCTCGATCCAGGCTTTGATGGTCTCGCGCTGCTTGGCCGTGAGCGGCGGCTTGTGGGACTTCGGCGGCGGCATGACCTCGTCCTTGTCCTCGCTGATGATGCGCAGCCAGGCGTCGGACTTGCTCAAATCTCCCGGCACAATGCCGCGGGCACCATCGCGGTCCTCGGTGGCTCCTTCAAAGGTATCGAGTCGCAGATCCCCCTCTCGATGCTTCGGGTCAAAGCCATGACAGGCGAAGCAGTTTTCGCTGAGGATGGGGCGGATGTCCCGGTTGAAGGAAATCGTGCCTGCGGCGTGCAAAGGCAGGGCAGGGAGGAGGGCAAGAAACAGGCGGCGCATGGGGGAGCTGATACTACGAAGGGAAACGCGGCTTTCGGAACAAAAAAAGCATGTCGAAAGCCTGCTTAGCTTACTTTGACGCTGTGTCGAATCCTGCTATCGACAGGGCGCATGTCCGACCCCGCAGATACTCCCGCCCCAGAGGCCCCTCGAAGTCTTTTATTCCGTATGATCGTCGGCGCGGTGCTGGGGCTGGTGCGCATGGTTTACCATGTTCGGGCAATCCACCCGGAGCGTGTGCCGGCCGGTGGTGGCGTGCTGATGCTCTCGAACCATGTAAGCTACATGGATGCGCTGATCCTGGCGGCGGCGTGCCCGAGGCCGCTGCGCTTTGTGATGTGGGATGCGCTGTATCATGTGTGGTGGATGAATGGTTTCCTGCGCTATGTGGGCACGGTGCCGATCTCCGCCACGCGGGCCAAGGATGCGGTGCGCACGGTGGCCACGGCGCTGAAGGAGGGCGGCTTGGTGTGCCTTTTTCCTGAAGGCGAGATCACGCGGCACGGCATGGTGAATGAACTGCGAAAGGGCTTTGAACTGATGGCACGCCAGGGGCATGCGAAGGTGATGCCGGTGTGGCTGGATGGTCTGTATGGCAGCATTTTTTCCTTTCAAGGCGGCGGCTTTTTCAAGAAACGCCCGCGCCAGTTCCGCTATCCGGTGACGGTATGTTTCGGCGAGCCGGTGGAGGCGAAAGCGGGTGATGCAACCACGATCCGCCGCACCCTGCTGGCAATGGGTGAGACGGCGATGATGGCACGCCCGGTGTGGGAGCATGCGGGAGAGGATCGCCTCGCTTTCACGAATGCGCTGAGGCTCCGCGAAACGGAATGGCATCGTGCGGGTGATGTGCTGCTGTGCCTCGAACCTACTGGAAGCTTGGTGCATCGCACGGTGCGTGAGCTGGCGCGGCTGCTGCCAGGAACGAAAATCATCGACAGCATGGTAGAGGCTGGCGGAGCGCCTGTGGTGGCATTTGGTAGCCTCGCGAGCCTTTCACAGGCCGGACATGGTGAGCGCTTGTTTTTCTGTTTCGATGCCGATGCGGCTCAAATTACGGCTTTGCGGGCTCCGAAGGTGCTGCTTGGTTATTTTGATGGAGCGAGCGGTTTGCTCATCAGTTCGGATGTTCCGAATCCACCTGCGGCGGAGGGCGAGGAAGCTCAGCTAGGCATTCGTGCAGGCACGCTGGGAAGGTTGTTGCCCGGTCTCGCATTGGAAAGCCTGCCTGCGGGACTCGCAGTGGATGAGGCTGGCTTTGTGGTGATCACTCCTGCCTAGTCGTCGGAAGGTCTGGGGGTTCCCCCCACCTAACTTCTCCCCGCATGCAGATCATGAAGCAATCGCATGCAGTGAGCGGGGAGAGGGCTGGGGTGAGGGGCCACATCAAAGCTTCACGCTCACTCCTGCGCCGCTTTGAGCTGTGGATCGTCGAGATCGAGGCGGTACATGAGTTGGTTGTAATCGTAACGCGGGGTAGCCACGGGATTGCCGGAGAAGGTCTCGGCATAGGTGCCTTCAAAGTAGATGTATCGGCCACCTTGCTGATCAAAGAAGGCATGGTGGCTGGGATTGTAGAACGAGTATTTCGGATGGCTGGCGACCTTTACGGCCTTGCGCCACGGGCCTTCGATCTGCTTTGCTTCGAGATACCACACCTCGCCGAGCTGTGATTCCTTACCGCCTTTTTGCACGGCGATCATCACCCAGCGCTGGCGATGCGCGTTCCAATGCACGCTGCCGCCGTGAAGCGTCAGCGACTCGCCAGAAGTGGCGTCTTTGACCTGGAGATAGGCTTTGTCCTTTGCGAGCTTGCCTTCCTTGATGAGTGTGGCCTCCGCTTCCTGAGTGAGAGGTTCGCTAGGTTGCCAGACGTGCTCTTTCATCTCGGCGGACCAGGTGAAGGCCTCGTAGCTGGAGGTGTTTTGCACGTCCTCATAGGTGGCAGGCACGCGGGTGACGCAAAAGGGTGTGGCGAAGTAGAAGTAATCTCGCTCCATGCCATCCGCGCCGGTGCCGCGAGCACGCACGGTGTTGTTTTGCGGATGCTGCCACGCGAATTCTTCGCCCAGCAAGGCCACGCGGCGAAAGCGCTGCTCCTCCTCATCGAACTCGGCGATACCGTGCTCCAGCCGCTTGCCGAGATCCTTCCAGCGCGAGTAATGCGCCACGAGATGCTCAGCGCTGTTTGCGTCGTTGCAAACGAGCAGGCCAAAGAGCCACACCGCGCCCGGTTCATTGATTGGCAGCATCTTGCGCACGGCACCTGCTTCATCGGCGAAGTATTCAAAGTGGATGCCATCCTTCGGATCGAGGCCGCCTTGATCCGGCAGATCACTCCAGGCGCAGGTGGTGTGGAAATTGCCGAGCGGGTAATTCGGCCGCTGGGTATCGCCCCATAGCCACAAGAGCCTGCCTTTCCATTCCGCCACCTGCACGGAGTCCTGCCCCATCACATCGGCGAAGAGATTCGGCCTCGGCAGCGGTGCCTCGATGCCCAGCAGCGTGCTGTCTCGATAGATGCCCTGTCCCGTGATACGATAGAGACGCTCGGCGATGCTCGTGCGCATGATTTTCACCTCCGCTTTCGTGCCGTGTTTCGGTGTGAGCCGCACCCCGGCAAAGCCGAAGCCGTCTTTCGCGATGGCGTAGCCGGGACTGCTCACGGTGAAGTGAACTTCACGCTCCATCAGCCCCGGTTCATCGAAGGCGATCCAGCCCGCGCTATCGGTCGTGAGGCTGAGGTGGTTCGTCGTGCGCAGCGTGACGAGCGGCACGCCGCGCCCGGTGTGCTCATCCACCACATTAATCCCGAACGGAACCTCCGCTCGTGCGAGAATGGCGCAAAAGCAGAGCAGCAAGGCATGACGAAAAGCGGGAGGGAACATGCGGCGCGGTTTTTTTAGCACGGTGGGCATGCTTTGGGAACCAAATCATTCCTTCGCCGCCGCTGACCTTCCGGGCATCTGCACGACCAGCGTCGCGATGAAGATCGTGCCCGCGCCGAGCCAGCCGATTAACTGGAGGCGTTCGCCGAGGAATAGAAAAGCGCCGAAGGCGGCGAAGAGGGATTCGGTGGAGAGAATCACCGTTGCCTCGGCGGCGCGGGTGGCACGCAGGGCCACGGCGAGCAGCGTGAAGGTCAGCGCACTGGATAGAATGCCCACATAAAGTAAATCGGGCGCGGCGCGGACCATCGCATCAAGGCTCAGCGGTTCTATAAACGAGGCGTTGATGCCCGCGAGCAAAGCGACGACGACGAATTGGACGGCGGTGAAGGTCGTGACCATGTCGAGACGAGCACCGATGCCCGTGATGATGACGTGCAGCGCCCACAGCAAGGCGGAGGCGGCTACCAGCGAATCACCGCGTGACAATGTGGCGAGGGATCCGCCGCCGAGCAGCCACGTTCCGAAAAACGACAGCACCGCCGCTACCCAGATCCACGGTCCCGGCCGCTGCCCGAGCAATAGCCAGGCAAGGAAAGGTGTGATCACGACATACAGGGCGGTGAGGAAGCCACAGTTCGTCACGGAGGCAGTGACGAGGCCGGTTTGCTGAAGGGCCGCCGCACCAAAAAAGGCCACGCCCGCAGCGATTCCGATGCGAAGCATCTCCTGCTTGGTCACACGGCCATGATTGCCAAGGCATTCACGCCATGCCAGCGGCGCCAAAGCGAGGCAGGCCAGCACGGAGCGGATCGCGATGAACCAAAACGGCCCCACATGCTCCATGGCCCGCTTTTGACACAGGAAGGCGAATCCCCACACGGCGGCACAGGCCAGCAAAAGGAGATCAGCGCGGAATCGGGTCATCCTGGCTTTTTAGCCGTGATGGGTGGTGATTCAACGACCGCGTGGCTTCGCTCGTGCGGCGGGCTTGCGGCGGCGGGCGAGAACGAGAGCACGCTGAAGCTCCGCATTGCGCTGTTGGAGCTGGGAGACGGATTCATCCGGTGCAGGGTCAGTCGCGAAAGGCTGGGATAGAAGCGTTTCCATGGAAGGAAGCATGGGAAGACTGCCATGGCCGGAAACAGCTTTGGTGGCAGCGGCGAGCTCCTCCATCTGCTCCTCGCAGAAACTAGGTACCGCATGCTCAAAGGCACGTGGAGATTCTTCTGCAAGTAGCCTTTCCAGCTCAATGATGCGGGCTTTGGCACTGGGAAGCTCTGAGCACATGCGGCCGGCCGCATCCAGCGAGGCCTGGAGCTCTAAGACGCGGCGCTCATGCTGCTCGTTGGCGATGTCGAGACGGTTCAAGCTGTCCGCAGCACGCAAATCGGCATCGTCGAGACGCTTTGCTGACTCGGCACGAAAGGCGTTAAACTGCCGCTGCATCTCGCCGCGCCAGGCATTGGCATCGGAGCGGATGTCGAGAATGCTCTTTTGCTGATCGAGGATCTGTTTTTCGAGTTTTCCAGAACGCTCCTCCATGTGCCGACGCTGACGCAGCAGCAGGATGATGCGGATAAAAGAGATCAGCAGCAGGCCGGTAAGGATACACAGCACGACGAAAAGCAGCTCTTCATTTTGGGTCGCGAATTTGAGTTTCCAGTTCATACCTGTTTATAGCAGCAAACATCAGGCCATTTCAATGAGCGGCTTGATCCTTCGCATCTGCGGATTTTTAACGCCCCGGAGCACCAAGTCGCGATGTCTTCCAGCCATCATTCCGGATCGTCACATGACTTTGTTGCGTCCGCTCGGAAGGCGTCAAACTGCCGCTGCATCTCGCAGCGCCAAGCATTGGAATCGGAGCGGATGTCGAGAATGCTCTTTTGCTGATCGAGGATCTGTTTTTCGAGTTTTCCGGAACGCTCCTCCATGTGCCGACGCTGACGCAGCAGCAGGATGATGCGGATGAACGAGATCAGCAGCAGGCCGGTAAGGATACAGAGCACGACGAAAAGCAGCTCTTCATTTTGGGTCGCGAATTTGAGTTTCCAGTTCATGCCTGTTTATAACAGCAAACCTCAGGCCATTTCAATGCGCGGCTTGATCCTTCGCATCTGCGGATTTTTAACGCCCCGGAGCACCAAGTCGCGATGTCTTCCAGCCATCATTCCGGATCGTCACACCATTTTGTTGCGTCCGCTCGGAAGGCGTCAAACTGCCGCTGCATCTCGCCTCGCCAGGCATTGGCATCGGAGCGGATGTCGAGGATGACCTTCTGCTGGTCGAGGATCTGCTTTTCGAGTTTTTCCTCCCGACGTCCCATCATCTGCAGTCTTCTCAAGAGAAGTAGAATCCGAATGGCGGCGATAAAAAGCAGCCCGATGACGATGCACAAGACGACAAAGAGCAGCTCTTCGTTTTGAGAGGCGAACTTTAAATTCCATTTCATGACAATTTTAACCGTAAGCAGATCACGCGCCATTCTGGGGCCGGAACGCAAATTCCAGCTTGCGTTCACCCCCCAGCCGTCTAAAACACGCGTTCGCCAACACAAATGCCTCGATAGCTCAGTTGGTAGAGCAGTTGACTCTTAATCAATTGGTCGAAGGTTCGAGTCCTTCTCGGGGTACCACTCTCAAACGAGAGTGGTTAAGGCGAAGAGAGCTTATTTCTTCGGTTTTGGAGCTTCCTGCTTCGGATAGCCTTCCAGCTTCACCACGCTCACGGCGGCCTCCGTGGGGAAATCGGCTGGCACAGCGGCTGTCTGCTCCACATCACCGGTGGCAGCCCATTCGGTGCCACGTTGGATCAGCGTGAAGAAGCCGCGATCCAGCATCGAGTAGTCCGCATGGCCGAGCGTGGTGTGGAAGACACGGCCTTGGTGATACTTGAGCACCAGATTGTTCGGCTCCTGCACGGCGGTGAGGTCCGATTTGGCACTGGAGAGGATCTCGACGTTCTCGGCCGGGCCGCGCAGCTTGCTGTAGAGTTCGTCTTTGCAATGCAACCAGCGCTTTGGCAGGCCACGGGTGATGGGGTGTTCACTATTTTGGATCTCCACGATGAACTCATGCTGCGGGCCGTGGGCACCGCCATTGCCAGCGCTGGTATCGCGGAAGAGCTTTCCATCCTTCACATAGAGCCAGGGGCCGCTCTTCTCATTTCGACCACCCCAGCCGCCCACGCCGATCATGTCGTTGTATTCCTTCCACTCGGGGAAGGAATTGTTCGCCGCATGCACGGACACAAAGCCACCGCCATCCGCAACGTATTTGGTGAAGGCATCACGCACGGTTTGGGGCCATGGCGCGCCGTTGTAATTGCTCACGACGGCCTTGTAGGCGGTGAAATCGGGTTTGAAGGCCTGCCAGGACTCGGGTGGCGATCCTTTTGGTGGTGAGGTGCTCACATCGACGGTGAAGGCGCCGCTGGATTCCAGAGCATGTTTCAGAACCGGGGTGGTGATGTCCCATTTATGGTTGTTCTGGCCGTCCACGATGAGGACTTTGATTTTGTCCGCTGCGCAGAGTGTGGCAGCGGAACCGAGGAGGAGAAGGGAAGCGATGAAAAGGCGCATAAGAAGGAGGTATTATCAAATCGCCCCTGTTCTGGCAAGAACGAAGGTTGCTCGCAGGCCTTCCGCGCTTCAAACTGGCTGCGGCCTTGCCTCAAGACCGATGCTCATTCCCGCTCTCCTGCTTTATTTCGCCCTCCTTGCCCTGCTCGCGGTCATTTCCGCAGCGGAGACGGCGATTCATAGCGTTCGCGATGTGGAAAAGCAGCTCCAGGCAGCTGGCGAAGGTTCCGTGGCCCGTCACTTGCGGGAAATCAGCGCGAACCCCTTTGCGCCTTTGCAGCAGGCGCAGCTCCTTTCCGCCGCGCTGAACCTCTCTCTCGCCGCCATCGGCGTGTGGATCGTCACCGGTCCGCTCAAAGCCATGGGCTGGAATCCATGGCTGGCATCCTCCCTGCTATTCCTAGGCACCGTGATCCTCGGAGACATGGTGCCCAAATTTTTCGCTGCCAGAGCACCCGCCGTGGTGCTGCTGGCCAGCCTCCGCCTCCTGCGCCCGCTGCGCCGCGTGCTCGATCCGCTCACGAACATCGTGGACCGCACTGCGGATGCCTTGCTGCTCAAATTTGTGCCGCAGCATGTGAAGACGCGCCTGCCTGTCACCCGTGATGAATTCGAGACGCTCGTCGAAATGCGTGAGGAGCAGGGTCTCCTCGGCAGCGAGGAAAGCGCCATGATCCACGAGGCGCTGGAGATCGAGGGACTCACCGTGCGTGACTGCATGGTGCCTCGAGTCGATCTCCCGATGATGTCCGCCGAGGATGGCGAGACCAAAACGAATGCCATGCTCGAGCGGGCCGCCGGGCGCTTCGTCATCGTCTATGGCGAGACGCCAGACAGCGTGCTCGGCATCGTGGATGCCGCCGCATGGAAGCTCGCTGGGCGTCCTTCCTGGCGTGCCAGCCTGCAAACGCCCGCCTTTGTGCCCGAGACGATGCCCATCCTCGATGCGCTGAACGAGCACCTGCGGGATAAAACCATCCCGCTCATCATCGTGGACGAATACGGCGGCCTCGAAGGCATGATCAGCCGCCGTGAAATCGCTGATTGGCTGCTCTACGATGCCGCTCCATGGCGTGGTGAGGCGGCGGAAATTCGCGATCTCGGTCACGGGCGCTTCCTTCTCGATGGAGGAGCACGCCTCGATCATCTCAAAGACGAGCTCGGCATCGACCTCGACACCGAAGCAGCCGGCATCGACACCATTGGCGGCCTGCTTTTCACCCATCTCGGGCATGTTCCCAAGCCTGGCGAACGCTGCCAGCTCGGTGAGGCCGAGTTCAAGGTGCGCCGCGTCGTTCGTGCTCGCATTCAGGAAGTGGAGCTGCGCCTCAAAAACAGGCCTGCCGATGCCGCCGAGGATCGAGATTGATCCACATCAGGTCAGCAGCCCGTCGATATGGATCAGGTGAAGCTGGCGACCGTTTGCGCCATCGGGAGCGTCGATGCAGACGAGCTTTTCATCGCGGCTGCTGCGCGGATGGCAGTCGCAGCGCCACTCGCCTTTGTATTCCGGCGGCTGCGGGAAGTAGCCCAGGTCGATGCGCTTCTTCGAGGCGATGTGGTAAAGGTGCGGCGTCTGGATGCGGCGCACGCCTTGGGCGTAGGTGTCGTTGAGAATCCACTCGTTGTTCTTGAGGTAGGTGAGGTGCCCGCCTTTATCGAGGATGCCGTGGCCGATCTCCTCCACGATGCCACTGTCCTTGTCCTCGAAGAGGAAATCACCCCAGTCGTTGTTTCCAAGCCAGCCCTTCGCCTGCGAGAGGATGTGCGTGGCATCCCGCCAGATAAAATGGGAAGCGTAGCCATTCGGGATCACGATGCGCAGGTCACTGCCGTCCATGTTCGCCGTGATGAGCCGCGTGAGATGGCCGCCCTTCGGCTGCGTCCAGCGGTGCAGCATGATGAAGCGCTTCCCATCCGGCCCCACGAGCAAATGATACGCGTGATGCTTCGAATCGGGA
>JBEIGR010000002.1:0-37021 GCA_040381795.1 Verrucomicrobiaceae bacterium
AAGGTGGCTGATCTCGCCAAGGACAACATCCAGGTCAAAACCTACCGCGACTTCCGCGAGTGCTGTGCCGACAAAGACATCGATGCCGTCACCATCGCCACGCCGAACCACAGCCATGTGTTGATCGCTTTGACGGCTCTCCAGCACGGCAAGCACGTCTATGTCGAAAAGCCGGTGAGCCATAATTTGATCGAAAGCGCCAAACTGATGGCCGCCGCCACCAAAGCCGCCGCCAAGGGCCTCATCGTGCAGCACGGCATGCAGCGCCGCTCCGATGAAGGCTGGGCCGCCGCCATGCAGTGGGTCAAAGAAGGCCACATCGGCAAGGCCAAGCTCTCCCACGCCCTCGTGCATGGCCTCCGCATGAGCATCAACAAAGTGGACGCCGCCCAGCCACCGCCAAGCACCGTCGATTACAAACTCTGGTCCGCGCCAAGGCCCGAGCTGCCCGTCATGCGCAAGCAGTTCCACTACGACTGGCATTGGCAGTGGCCATACGGCAATGGCGACATCGGCAATCAAGGCCCGCATCAATACGACGTCGCCCGCTGGGCACTCGGCGACCCCGATACGCTGCCCAAGCGCGTCATGAGCTTTGGTAATCGCTGGGGCTACACCGATGACGCTCACAGCGCCAACTGCCAGATCGCCTTCCACCCTTACGAGCCGGTGCCACTCATCATGGACAAGTTTGGCCTGCCAGCCCGCAACGTCGATCCAAAGAGCGGTGAGCCACCTTACAAAGGCATCCGCACCGGCAACATCATTCACTGCGAAGGCGGCTATGTGGCCGAATCCAAAGCCTACGACCACGAAGGCAAGCCGATCACCAAATTTGAAAACTTCCTCATGGGACCGGATCACATGAAGAACTTCATCGAAAGCGTCCGCGCCGGAAAATACACCAAGGACGTGCTGCACATCCGCCATGGCCATCATGCCGCCTGCCTAGCCCATCTAGCGAATGTCTCCTACCGCCTCGGCAAGGCGATGAAGGCCGAAGAAATCAACGAACGGCTCCAGGGCGACAAATTCGGCCAGGAGCTGTATGCCGAATTCCTCAAAAACCTCGCCAACAACGGCATCGACCTCGCCAAGCAACCCATCACGGCGGGCCCCTGGCTCGATTTCGATCCCGCCAGCCATCAGTTCACCGGCGAGTTCGCCGCCGAGGCCAACAAACTCTGCGTCGAAGACTACGCCGCCGGTTTCGAACTGCCGGAAGTGTGATCACAGCTCCGTCACCGGCAGCCACTTCCGCTGTTCCCAGCTTTGCAGGCCGAGTTCGGCAAGTTGCACACCTTTGGCACCTTCACGCAGCGTCCACGGGAACGGCCCATCCACGGCGACGTGCTTCAAAAACGCCTCCCACTGGATTTTGAAGGCATTGTCGTAGGTCGTGGCATCCGGCACCTTCTGCCAACCTTCGAAGAAGTTGATCGGCTGCTGAATGTCTGGGTTCCAGATGGGGCGCGGCGTGATGCCGCTGCTCTGCACCCAGCAATCACGCAGGCCGACGATGGCGCTACCATGTGTGCCATCGACCTGCATCGTGAGCAGGTCATCACGGCGCACACGGACGGTCCAGGAGCTGTTGAACTGGCAGATCACCCCGTCTTCGCACTCAAACGTGGCGTAGCAGGCATCGTCACTGGTGCAGGCGTATTCCTTGCCGCGTTCGTCGATGCGTTTCGGAAGGTGCGTGGCCCCCATGCAACTTACCGCCTTTACTTTGCCGAACAGATTATCGATCACATAACGCCAGTGGCAGAGCATATCCACGATGATGCCGCCGCCGTCCTCCTTGCGGTAATTCCAGGACGGGCGTTGCGCGGGTTGATCACCATCTTCACCGGTGAAGACCCAGTAGCCGAACTCACCGCGCACACTCAAAATGCGGCCGAAGAAGCCCTGATCCTTCAGCAGCTTGAATTTGCGGATGCCCGAGAGCCATAGCTTGTCCTGCACCACGCCGTTCTTCACACCCGCGTCTTCACAGAGCTTGGCAAGACGCAGTGCCTCCGCTGTTTCCACTGCCGTCGGCTTCTCGCAGTAGATGGCTTTTTTGGCCTTCACGGCCTTTTCGACAAAGCCCGCCCGTTGCAGCGTGCCACTGGCATCGAAAAAGATCTCGTCCTCGGGATTGTCTAGCGCCGCATCGACATCCGTGGTGAAGCGCGTCACGCCCGTGCTTGCCGCGAGTGCCGCGAGCTTGTCATGATTGCGTCCAGTGAGGATGGGGTCGGGCATCAAAGTCAGCTCGTCATTCACTTTGAGGCCGCCCTGATCGCGGATCGCTTTGATCGAGCGGATGAGGTGCTGGTTGGTACCCATGCGTCCCGTGACGCCGTTCATGATGATGCCGATTCGTTGTGTTTTCATAGGAGAGGTGTGGAGGGAAAAAGGTGTGGTTACTGAGGTTGTTTGATTCGCAGCACGCGATGATTGCGCGAATCCGCGATGTAGATGTCGCCGGTTATTGGATGCGTGACGACGCCATGCGGTTCGCCGAGTTGGGCCTGCAAGGCCGGACCGGGCACGCCATCGACGCCTTTCTCGCCAACTCCGGCGAGGGTGACGAGCTTGCGCTCGGCCACCATGAATTTGCGAATGAGATGATTGCCCGCATCGGCGATGAGGATGTTGTCATCGCGATCCGCCCATAGATGCTTCACGCCATTCAGCAACGGCGCGGCGGCGGGATCATTCAGCACGATCACCTTGCCATCGGTGCCCAGCATGCGAACCCCGCTGCTCAGCGTGGTGAACAGTTTGCCCTTCGAGTCCACCGCCATCGCCCGGCTGCCGCCGAAACCGGGCACCGTGGTGATGATGCCGGTCTTCATGTCCACCACTCGGATGACTTTGCTGAAACCGCCGAGGTAGAGCTTTGTGAAGTCATGGTTGAAGCACAAGCACGCGAGACCATCCAGTCCGGCGCTCGTCGCAGGGCCGCCGTCGCCGCTAAGTTCCTTGCTT
This sequence comes from Verrucomicrobiaceae bacterium, assembly GCA_040381795.1. GTDB lineage: Bacteria > Verrucomicrobiota > Verrucomicrobiia > Verrucomicrobiales > Verrucomicrobiaceae > Prosthecobacter. The sequence goes on from JBEIGR010000002.1 coordinate 2,980, forward strand.
CCATTGCCTGCGAAGGTGGTCACAAGGCCGGTTTTGGCATCCACACGGCGCACGGCGTAGTGGTAGGTATCGGCGAGGAAGAGATTCCCCTCTGCATCCGCGACGAGATTGTGCGGCGCGATGAAGCTCGCGTCCTTGGCGGGCCCGTTGTCACATGCGGGCGCGTTTTTGCCCTTGGCAGCCGTCACGACAGTGAGCACGCCCGTCTTCGCATCCACTCGCAGAAGGCGATGCGTCTCTTCGCAGATGAACATGTTGTCGTGCGGATCAAAGGCGATGCCAAAGGGCTGCGTCACCTTGCATTGAGTCGCGGGCGCGTTTTCGACCATCGTGCCACCACCTGCGACGACTTCGACCTGCAAAGCGGGCTCAGCGGCGGCGGTGATGGTCAGCTTCCGAAACGCACCGAGATCATCGAACGAACCGAGACCGATGCGCCCTTTGCCGAAGGTCGTGTCGGAGGCTTCGAGCACGAGTTGATCCTCAAACCAAACCTGGATGCTGCCGGAGGAAGCATCGCGCACCAGTTTGATGGGATGCCAATGATCAGGCTTCCATGGCAAAGTCTTCGCGCGATTCGTCGTGATCGCTTTGCGGTCTGCTTGGTTGACCACATGCACTTGCAGATGCACGCCGTCCGCCGTTTCGCCGAGGTGGGCGTAGTAGAACTCGGATTCGCCACGCCCGCCAAAGGCAATGCAGACATCGTTGTTGCCCTTGTTGAAGACATCGAGCCGAGCTTCGCAGGTGAGCGTGAAGGAATTCCACTCCGCACCGCCAAACCAGGCCAGGTTGAACGGCCTGCGGACCTTCGGCTTGTATTGCGAAGGCTTTTTCAGAATGAGCGTCGTCGCCTCACCTTGGCCCTGCCATTCCCAGGCGGCGGGATCTTCGAGCTGCCACTGAACACGCTGCTGGAGCGCTTGCTCCGCCAGCAACGAACTGGCAGCCATGAAGCAAAGAAGGAGCATGGCAGAGAGTTTACGCATAGAGCTGTGCGTAGCTGGAGGCGATTTGATCGAGGAACACGTCCTGGTCGCCGCTCCACCATTTGTGGGAGAAGATTTCGACCTCGCGGTGGCCGGTGAAGCCGGTGGCGTCCACCCAATCGCTGATTTCGCGGATGTTGATGCAGCCTTCGCCCATCAGACCGCGATCGTTGAGGAGATCGGTGGTCGGCGTTTTCCAATCGCAGATGTGGAAGGCATGCAGGCGGTCGGTTTGGCCTGCGAGATCGATCTGCGACTTCAACTCCGGGTCCCACCAGACGTGGTACACATCCACCGCGATGCCGACGAACTTCGGCGAGCCGAGCGCCTCACAAATCTCATGCGCCTGCCGCATCGTGTTCACCGCGCTGCGGTCATCCGCATACATCGGATGCAGCGGCTCGATGGCGAGTTTCACGCCCGCCGCCTCCGCCGCAGGCAAACAAGCCGCAATGCCTTCGGTGATCTGTTTGCGTGATTCGACCAAACTTTGCCCCGGAACGGCTCCGCAGACCAAAACGATGAGCGGAGCGCCGATGGCGTGCGCTTGCTCGATGGCGAGGAGATTGTCGTCGATGGCCTTCTGGCGGTCCGCAGCCGTTTTGGCCGGGAAAAAGCCCCCACGGCACAAACTGACCACTTCCATGCCCGTATCGGCGGTCTGGCGCTTCACGGTGGTCAGATCACGACCTTCGAGAGCCTGCCGCCAAATGGTGATGCCGCTCACGCCGCGCTTCGGAAACTCGGCGAGGCATTGTTCGAGGCTCAGCGGCTTCGTGGTGATGGTGTGGACGCACAGTCGGCTCATGATGAGGCAGAGTGTCGCTATCCGGATGATTGGAAAAAGATTTCTTTGTGATGATGGCGATTGGAAACGCCAATCATCAATCCAGGAAGCGAAACTCGGGCATCGACCAAAGCGTCTGGATGAAGCGTGCCCACACATCCCGCGTCTCTTCCCCGCTGGCATTGCCAGAGGTGCTGGAGTCGAGGAACTCACGCACCTGAGACAGTTCGGCGTCACTCGGCGGGCGCTGCAACGAACGCTGGAAGGCGCTTTGGATGCGCTTCGTGGTATCGGCATCTGCCTTGAGCACGAGATCAGCGGCGGCGCGGGCTTGTTCGATGACCTTCGGGCTGTTCATGAGGAACAACGCCTGAGTGGCCACGGTGCTGGTGGTGCGCTGGCCGATGGGTTGATTGATGTCGGCAAAGTCAAAGACCTCAAACAGCGGATGGCGCACATTGCGGAAGGCCGGTGTATAAACGCTGCGGCGCATGTCACTGAATGGGTAGCCATATTCGAGGTTCTGGATCTTTTGATCGTTCGCATCCACTGCCGTAGCCTGCACACCAGGGCCGCCAAAACCCCGCTGCAAAGCACCCGCTGCCTCCAGCATGGCATCGCGGATGCACTCTGCGTCGAGGCGCTTGCGGTTCATGCGCGAGAGCAAGCGGTTGTCGGGATCAAGCGAAGGGCTAAGGGCCAAGGTCGTAGGGCCAGACGCTTCGCGGGATTGGGACTCTTCGCCCTTCGCCCTTCGCTCTTCGCTGCTCTGCCGATACGTCCGGCTCATGACCATCTCCTTCACAAGGCGCTTCAAGTTCCAGCCGTCCTCCATGAATTTCACGGCCAGATAATCGAGGAGTTCAGGATGGCTGGCGACTTCGCCGGTGGAGCCAAAGTTGTCCGTGGTGCGCACGATGCCCGCGCCGAAGAGCCAGTGCCAGACGCGATTCACCATGACGCGAGCGGTGAGGGGATGATCGCGGGAGGTGATCCACTGAGCGAGCTGAAGGCGACCGCTGGCATCGGCAGGAATGGTCGGAGCACCGGGACGCAGAGCAGCCTGGATAAAACCGCGTGGCACGGCGGCACCCAGATTCCGAATGCTGCCGCGGATGTGGATCTTCGCATCTTCAGGTGCCTCGTCTTCCGCCACCGCCATGGCTTCCGGACGCTCGGCACGGCCTTTTTGCCATTCTTTGAGCTGCTTTTCGAGGCTGGCGAGCTTGGCTTTGATTTCTTTTGCCTTGTCGGATTCTTTGGCGGCAACAGGCTCCTCAGTGTTGCCCTCAACAGGCAGGAACTGCACGGCATCGACGGTCACATAGCCCTGCGAGGCCGCATTGGTGATGAGCACAAAGCCCTGACCATTGGCCTCGAAGCGGAAAGTGCCGAGCGAGGCGAATTGCAGGCCTTTGAGATTGCCCGTGGCGAGCTTGAAGCTCTTCAAATCTTCGCCGTCGGCATGCAGGATGGTGGCGGTGGCGCTTTCGGCACGGTTCGGACCCGCATTGAAGGCCACGCGAATTTCATAGCGACCAGCCTTGGGCAGCTTCGGCGTGAAGGTGATGGTCTTCTCGCCCTTGGCCTCGTTGTTGTCGCTCACATAGCTTTGACCAATGAAAGGTCCGAAGTGCGTGGAGGTCTTCCAGAAGCCGATTTTCTGCGCTTCGGTGTCATCGACGACGATGCCGGGGAGGTCTGAGGCCGAGATGGTCTTATTGCTGCGCAGATCGGCGCTTCCGGCATCGCGGAGATCGTCTTTGAGCGTGGCGATTTGTTCCGTCAGAGCCGTCACCTGCTTTTCATGCTTCTGCATCTCTGATTCCGCCTCGCCATCGAGCGGCAACGGCGTGTCGATCCAGTGGGCGACGTTGTCCGTGTAGTTCTTGAGCGTCTTCGTGCTGCGGAGTATGCCAGCGAGGGCGTAGTAATCGCGGGTGGAGACGGGATCGAACTTGTGATCATGGCAGCGGGCACAGCCAATGGTCATGCCGAGGAAGGCGCGGCCCATCGTTTCGAGTTGCTCGTCCACGATATCCATCCGCAGCATGCCTTTGTCCTGCTCCTCGTAGTTCGTGGGGCCGAGAGCGAGGAAACCGGTGGCCGTGAGCTGACGGCGACGCTGCGCGGCATTTTCAAACGGCATCAAATCACCCGCGAGGTGCTCCGTGATCATGCGATCAATGGGCGTGTTTTCGCGGATGGACTGGAGGACGTAGTCCCGGAAGCGCCAAGCGTCCTTGAACGGCAGCGAACGGCCACCTCCAGAGGATTCGGCAAAGCGTGTGATGTCCAGCCAGTGGGAGGTGAAACGCTCTGCGAAGGCATCGGAGGCTAAAAAGTCATCGACGAGCTTTTCATAGGACGAATGCGACTGATGCAGCTGATGAGGCGGCAGGCCCGTGAGGTCAAAAGAGAGCCTTCGAAGCAATGTCCCCGCATCCGCATCTGGTGCTGGCGAGAGGTTGTTTTGCTCCAGCTTCGCCAGAATGAAGCGGTCGATTTCAGTGGCGGGCCAAGTGGTGTTTTTAACGGTGGGCGGTTCGCTGGCCTTGGGCGGCTGAAAGGACCAAAAGCTCGCATCGGCGCGTGCGGCCTTCGATTTGCCGCCGGAGGAAGCGGTCTCTTCGCGAGGATCAGGCGCACCGTCCTCGATCCACTTCTTCAAATCGGCGACTTCGCTTTCCTTGAGCTTGCGCTTCGGTGGCATCTTCAAATCGCGATCGGAGTAGCTGATGGCCTTCCAAAGGTGGGAGGTATCGAGTTTGCCTGGAACGATAGCCGCGCCGGAATCGCCGCCGGTCTGCCAGCCGCTGCGTGAATCGAGGCGAAGGCCGCCTTTTTGTTTGTCGGGGCCGTGGCAGCCGATGCAGTTCTCGATGAGCAGCGGGCGGATGCGCTGCTCAAAATGCGCCATGTCCGCCGCCGAGGCGGAAAGGGTGAAAAGCAGCGTGAAGACGAGAGATCGCATGAGGGCCAAAGGCAAACGAGCAGGCGCTGGAGCCTCTTTCAGATAGGCTGCCAAGGCGAAAGCCTGAATTCACCTTCCGGCTTCCTTCTCGAGCACGCTCCAGCCGCCTTTGAAGATGTAGGCATCCTTCACGAAGCCCATCTCCTTGAGACGTTCCATCACCTTCCGGCTGGCTTCGCACTTTTGGCCGCTGCAATAGACGACGACCGGTTTGGAGTTCGTTTGCAGGGCGTCGAGGTGCTGCACGAGCTGCTCGTCAAACTGCTGCTCGCTCACGTTGAGCGCTCCGGGCATGTGGGCGGCGGCAAATTGATCCGCAGGTCTCGCGTCGATCCACAGCACCTCGCTCGCGAATTTTTCGCGGATGACGGCCATGCTGACCTCATCATCACGCAGCGGCTCCTGCGTCAAAAACAGTGCCGGAGCCTTCGGATGCCAGCGGTAGGTGCCCAAAGCCGCCACGGCAGCGAGGATCAAGAGAATAAGGGATTGCGAGATGGCTTTCATGGAGACTTCGGAGTCTCGGCGGGCTTGTTGTAGATGCTGAAGAAGGCGAGCTGCCGCTGATACTTGGGGATCTTGCTGTCCGTCTCGATCTTCAAAGCGCCGAGCGTGACGTCCTTGGTCGTCTTGGGCTTCACCGTTACCTGATACTCCTGGCCCGGTTTGATCTCTTTCCAGGAGAACTCCACGTTGTCACGCGTGGAGGTGATGTTGGTGATCTTCATGGGCGTGTCCGCGTTCATCTTCACCGTGGTGGTTTTCTCCAGCAGTTCATCGCCGATCCACCACTGGAGGGTTTTGGGTTCGATGTCCACCACCGCCGGGATGTCGAGGATGAAGGTGATCTCCCATTCCTGCTGCTGCGGATCATCCGTGAGCGCGGTGAGGATCTTTTCATGACGACCCACAAAGGTGGAGACCTTGAACTCCGCTGTGCCGGTGCCTTCCTCGCCCGGCTGATACTCCGCCTTATCCATCTCCGCGCTCAGGCAGGAGCAGGAGCTTTCCAAATCGAGGATCTTCACTGGCTTGCTGCCCTTGTTGCGAAATTTGAAGTTCACCTTCACCACCTCGTCGGCAGGTTGGGGCTTCACTTCGATGGCAGGCAGTTCTGTGGCCATCTCCGCATGGGAGAGTGCCGAAAAGGCGGCAAAGAGGCAAAAAAGGGCGGCTGGGGTTTTCATGCGGCGGAAACCTATCACACGGCGTCAAACTTTGAACCTTGAACTTTGTCCCCCACCTCCGTACATGGCTTTCCCATGCGCTACGCCATCTGCAACGAAACCTACCAGAACACCTCCTTCGACGCCATGTGCGCCGATGCGGCCGCCGCAGGCTATGAGGGCATCGAAATCGCCCCTTTCACCCTCGCGGAGGATCCTCGTGATCTCACCATCGCCGATGCCATCTCCTGCTGCACGAAGGCGAAAAACCACGGTCTGGAGATTCTCGGCCTTCACTGGCTGCTGACGAAGCCGTCCTGGTTTCACATCACCTCGCCGGATGCCGTCCAGCGCCGGGAGACAGCCCGTTTTGGCCGTCACCTCGTCCGCCTGTGCGCGGCGATGGGTGGCAAGATCATGGTCTGGGGCAGCCCAAAGGCCCGCACACTCCTCCCTGAATGGAATTACGACGAGGCCTTTGCCCGCGCTGCCGATGCCGTCCGCGAGGTGGCCATCGAAGCTGGCAAAAACGGCGTTACCCTGGCCATGGAGCCTCTCGGCCGGAAGGAGACGAACTTCCTCAACACCGCCGAGGAAACCATCCGCTTCTGCCAGCTCGTGGATCATCCCGCCTGCAAGCTCCACCTCGATGTAAAAGCCATGAGCGATGAATCCAAATCCATCCCTGACATCATCCGCGCCAGCAAGGACTGGACCGTCCACTTTCACACGAACGACGCCAACCTCCGCGGCCCCGGCCAGGGCGAGATCCAATATGAACCCATCATCGCTGCGCTGCGTGAGACCGATTACAACGGCTGGCTCTCCACCGAGGTCTTCGACTACACGCCGGATGCACCCACCATCGCCCGCCAGAGCATCGAGTATTTAAAGAAGGTCATGGCCTGAACCGCGGCCACCTTTCCACCATGACGAATCCCCTCGTTTCTTACCCGCTGCTGCCCGGCACGCCCACCTCGCACCTGCCCTTCAGCCCCTGCGTCGTCGTCGGCGATCTGATCTTTGTCTCTGGCCAGGCCTCGGTCGATCAGGAGGGGAAAATTGTGAGCGACACCTTCGAGGGCGAGTTCCGCCGCTCGGTGGAAAACATCCGCCGCGTGCTGGAGGCCGCCGGGAGCGACCTCGCTCACGTCGTGCAGACCCGGAACTACGTCCGCGATCCCGAGGACCTGCCGCTCTACAACCAGCTCTACCGCGAATACTTCCCCGAGGCCCGCCCGGCCCGCACCACCATCACCCACTGCCTGCCGCCTTCTCTGCGCTACGAGATCGAGGTGGTGGCCGTACGGCGGGTGGAAACTTGAAAGCTGAAACTTGGAACTGCCCGTGACGGTGTTAGGTTCGCCGTCTCCATGTCACTCCTCTCCGTCCAAGGCCTCAAAATCCATTTCCCCATCCGCAGTGGCCTGCTAGGCCGAGCTAGAGATGTCATCAAGGCGGTGGATGATGTCAGCTTCGAGGTCGCCGAGGGCACCACGGTCGGTCTGGTGGGCGAAAGTGGCAGTGGCAAGTCCACCGTGGCTCGTGCGCTGCTGAAGCTACTGGCTCCCACGGCTGGCACGATCCTGTTTCGCGATCGCTCCATTCTGCCGATGGCCGAGAGTGAGTTCCGACCGCTGCGCAAAGAGATGCAGATGGTGTTTCAAGATCCCATCGGCTCGCTGAATCCCCGCATGACCATCGAAAGCATTCTGGGCGAGCCTTTGGAGATCCACTTTGCCCATCTGAGCCACGCCGAACGCCGCGAACGCTCCGCCGCGATGCTCCAACGCGTGGGCCTGCCTGCCGATGGTTTGCAGCGTTACCCACATGAGTTCAGCGGCGGCCAGCGTCAGCGCATCGGCATCGCCCGCGCCCTGGCGGTGGAACCGAAGTTCCTCATCTGCGACGAACCCGTCAGCGCCCTCGATGTGAGCGTGCAGGCGCAGATTTTGAATCTCCTCAAAGACCTCCAGGAAGAGCTGAACCTCACGCTGCTCTTCATCGCCCACGATCTGGCCGTCGTGCGGCACATGAGCGATCAAATCGTCGTCATGCATCATGGCAAGATCGTCGAACAAGGCGGTGCCGATGCCATCTGCGAAGCGCCGCAGCACGACTACACGAAGCGCCTCCTGGCCGCCATCCCGCACCTGAATTGATTTCCCAATGACGCCACTCTTCAAAAAATTTCTTGGCATGCACTGGCTACTGGTGGCCTTCACCGCCTGCCTGCTGGCCTTTGGCGTGTATGCCATCTTCAACGCCTCCGCTTACAAACTGGGCACCGATCTCGAAGACAAGTGGCGTGACCAGCTTCGCTGGATCGGCATCGGCATGCCGTTCTTTTTCGTGGCCAGCCTGATGGACTACAAATGGATTCGCTGGGCCTGCTGGCCGGCTTATTTGATCGGCATTGGCGGTCTCATTGCTACGATCGTCTTTGGGGTGGAGATCGGCGGAAACAAAGCGTGGATCAAGGTGGGGCCCATTATGGTGCAGCCCTCGCAGTTTGCCATCACCGCCGGGATCATGGTGCTGAGCGTCGTCTTTGGCGAGCTACCACGCATCATTCCCGCCTTTCGTCGGCCCTGGCTGCGCATCATGGCCGCCGGCATGCTCGCCGCCATCCCGGCGATGCTTGTGATCAAAGAGGACTTGGGTTCTGGCCTAGTCTGGGGCCCCGTCTTCCTCGCCATCATGCTCGTGGGCAGCATTCCGTTTCGTTATCTCATCGTGAAGATGCTGCTCGTTCTCACCGTGGCACCTCTCGTGTATGTCTTTGCCTTGAAGCCGTATCAGCAGAAACGCATTGAGACCACGTTTTACATGTTCACCGGCCAGATGGACAAGGTGAACATGCAGGACGAAGGCTGGGTGGCGAAGCATCTGCAAATGGCCATCGCCACCGGCGGCATCGAGGGCAAAGGCCCCGAGTCGAAGAAGGTGCCCGATCAAGCCAGCATCCACCGCACCTTCCTCCCGAACGAGGTCATCAACGACTTCATCTTTGCCGTCATCTGCGAGGAGTTTGGCTTCAAAGGTGCCTTCGGCCTCATCGTCGGCCTCGCCGGGATGATCATGCTCGGCCTCACCGTGGCCTTTTCCGCTCGTGACCAGCTCGGGCGACTCATCGTCATCGGCGTGATGGCCATGTTTTTCGTCCACTGCTTTCAAAACATCGGCATGAACCTCGTCGTGCTGCCTGTCATCGGCATTCCGATCCCCTTCATCAGCTACGGCGGCACCTTCATGGTCGTGACGCTCTTCCTGATGGGCCTCGTGCAAAGCGTGTGGGTGCATCGCCATATCTCCCCCGTGAAGAAAGCCCGCCCGGTGAATGGCGCCCGCGGGTCCGAAGAAGAAGAGTAACCCTAAATCCGGGAATGACGACCCACGGAATACACTGAACGCACGGAAAATGAAGGCTGTACCCGTTTCTCTTTACTCACCCAAATGGTGAAAGGCTCTCCATGCCGTAAATGCTTATGATTCCGTGGCTTCCGTGATTTCCGTGGGCAATCATTCCCGTTTCTAGGGTAACCCGCGTAGCGGAAAACGTCAGTTTTCCGACTTTACGAGCACCTCAAACGCCCTCGGCGTGCTGACGCCCGCCGCTACGACAAGGCAACCCACGTAGCGGAAAACGTCCGTTTTCCGAAATCGCGCGTCCCTAGAGCTTCGCCTACTCCCTCGGCGAGCAGACGCCCGCCGCCACGAGGAGGAGGTTCACGCTTCCGCCTTCACCGCCGCCACGACGTCCGCCCGATCAGACTTGTCAGCCCACACGAGCCACAAACCATAAGCCAGCAGCGCCATCTGGCTGAGCCAGAAGCCGTAGATCTTCGGCCAGGTGCCATCGGTGAAGCCATAGGCGTGCAGGCCCACGCCGAGCTGGTTCACGCCGAACCAGGAGAAGACAACGATGCAGCCGAGGATGAGGTTGCAGTTGTGCAGCCCAACCTCGCGGATGTAGCCGCCAAGGCGGGCGTGGAGGATGACGAGGCACATGAGCACAATCATGAGCGCTCCATTCTCCTTCGGATCCCAGCCCCAGAAGCGGCCCCAACTGTAATTCGCCCAAATGCCGCCCAAAACCGTGCCGACGAGCGAAAGGAACAAACCCGCCGCGATGAAACCGTAGGCCACACGCGTCAAAAAGCGTCCTTCCTCGGATTTAGGGCCGATCTTGCCCACCAGACGCTGAATGAAATAAATCATCGAAATCAGGGCAGCCACCATGCATGCAGCATAGCCGAGATTGATCATCGGAACGTGCGTCGAGAGCCAGAAGTTCGTGATGAGCACGGCCTGGAGTTGCTGAAGCGTGTCCGTGGCCTCGCTGGCCTCGAATTGAATGGCCAGGAACATGCAGGCCGTGCCGCCGACGGCGGCCACGAGCAGCCCGAGGCCGCGTTTCGTCATCCATTCGGCGATCAGTCCAAAAAACGCCACGGAGGCACCGATGAAGAGGATGGTCTCATACAGCGTGGTGATCGGCGGACGCTGCATGATGATGCAGCGGATCACCACACCGGTGACGGCATAGCCCGTGGCCGCGGCGAGGAAGAGCCAGGCGCATACTTTGCCGATCTTTTCAAACTTCGAGCCTGGTGAGATCCACGTCAGCCCCACTGCGATAAACCCAACGAGGAAAATCCACTGCGCATAGAAAAAGTAGTCCGCCTTCATCGCGGAACGCTCCAGCGCCACATACTGTCCTTCTCCACGAGCTTGGGCGGCATCTTGAATCTTAGTGAGCAGCGCTTTCGAAGCGGTTTTGAACTTCGCGGCATCCGGCAGGGCCAGATAAACGTCTTCATAAGCCGCCAGCCAGGCGAGTTGCTCGGCATCGACTTCTTTTTCGCCGTTGATGGCACCGAAGATCGTCTCACCGGGGCCGTGCCAGACCTCGTTGACCTTCGGGCCGGGCGGGAAGATGCGGAGCTGCTGCTCGGCATTGCCGCTCATCATGGCACCGAGAGCGCCTTTGCCGAAATCACGGAACCACGGGATCTGCATCGGCGGGCCGCCGCTGGTGCGCACGGCATTGGCGAGCGCGTTGAGGCTCTTCGAGAGGCGCAGAGGCTTTTCGATGCCGGCAGGCAGTTGATCGGCCTTGTCACCCACGGGCGAGCGGATGAAATCGAAGTGCCCGGTGATCATCTCGTAGTCGAGGAAGTTCGCGGCGAGTTGCACGATCATGCGCTGCTCCGGGGTCTGCTTCTTCGCAGGCATCTCGCGGTATTCGCTCATCTTTTCCATGAGCGTCTGCCGGGCCGGTTCGATCTCGGCAAAGGTGTATTGATCCCGTTTTGCCTTCGCCGTGAGGCCGAGCTCGGTGATCGCGGAGGAGTTATCGACCTTGAAGAGCGGCACGAGCCTGGCGATGTCCGGACGGAACCAGCTCATCAGCAGCCATTCGGTGGCGCTGAGCTTCACCGGCTTGTCGCCCTCCTTCACGATGTGCTTCTGCGTGGCCGGATCGGTGATCGGCTTGCCATCCATCTCGCCGTTTTCGGTGAGCCAGATGCTTCGGCGGGCGCGGAAGCGCAGCAGCCGGTAGCTGGCGATGTTTTCCAGCGGTTTGATGCGGCCCGATTCCTGCACGGGGATGGACGCAAAGGTCTCGACGATCTCTTTGTCGCGAAGAAGATCGAGCGAGGGGAGATCGGCGGCGGGTGCAAAACTCGCCAGTGTGAGGGTCAGAACCAAAAGAAGATGTTTCATGGCTTGAAGGGCTTTAGAGGGGTTACAGCAGCTTCCACATCGCGAGTGCGAAGGCAGCATTGAAGGCGACGATGAGGCCGATGGAGAAGATCCAAGGGTTCACCTTGATGAAGCGGGCGAGCATCATGAGGAAGTGCAGCAGAAGCCCCTCGGCGACGATGAGGCAGGAGATGAGCGGCCAGTGGTCGGAGGGGTTTTCCACGATCTGGAAGCCGCTGCTCTTCACGCCGCTGCCGCTGCGAGTGCCATCGTCAAAGGTCTGCTGGAAGACCGCGAAGCCTTCGCTGCGCACAGGTTCGTTCATGGTGATGACGCGTTTTTCTTCGCGACCATCCTCCAGCTTCGTCACCCAACTGGTGAAGCGACGCGCACGCTCGGTGCCGGGATGCTTCTCCTGCTCGGTTTTGTCGAGCTTGATGGCGAAGGGCAGCTTGTAGGTGCGGTGGACGAGAGAGAGCAGATACTTGTCACTGCCCACGGTGAAGGTCCATGGCGCGGCGGCGAATTCCCACAGGATGCCTTTCTGCTCCGCGCCGCCTTTTTTATCCTTCACCAGGGCCACGCAAGCGCTGGCGAGCGCCTCATCCGCCATCGCGGCACCCGATTCATCGAGCGTGCTGACTTCCTGCACGAAATAACCATCAATGGCATCGGCGCGAGAGCCATCACGATCCGGTTTCGGCTGCGCATGCTTCTTCCAGCCGGTGATCATGAGGTCAAAGGGCAGGCTTTCATGCGTGAAGGTGCGTCCCTTGCCATCGGTGAGGTCTTGATACTTCGACTGGTCGATCACCAGCACGCTGCGTTTGGCTTTTTCATCCATCTGCACCTTCTCAATCTCGATGACGCGGTCGTGAAAGCTCAGGAACTCATCGCTCGTCTCGCCCTCGCGGAGGCTCATGTTCCCCTCGACGGCGAAATGGTAGCTCACCGCGCCTGCGGCGATCATGAAGAGGATGGCGAAGTGCGAGATGATCACGCCAATCGTCTTCGGCGACTTCCGGATGCGAATGATGCCGCCGAGGAAGAGATTCACAAACAGCACCGCCATGAGCGTGTAACCACCGGGCAGAATAGGCAGAGGGAAGATCACATTGCCGATGTCCACATACGCGTTCAGCGCCAGTGCTCGCCAGCACGCGCCGATGTCGATGCGATCGACGAAGAAGGATTCAAAGTAACGCGCCTGACTGGCGACGAGGCCGAACTCCGCCTGCTCCAGCGTGCCGAGGAAGGTGATGAGCAGCAGCAGCGCCAGCGTGACGGTGGCCAGGCCGAAGCTGGAGAGCAAGGCGATGAGTTTCGCGAGAGGATTTTGGTTGGGGGAGGACACGGGGTAAAGCGGGGAAAGTGCTCAGTGTTTAGTGCTCAGTTGGGGAAAGCTCTCGGTAATGACTTAGCACTGAGCACTGAGAACTTGGATTGAGAAGACGGGTCATTCCTTGGGCACATTGGGCTTGATCGACTGGCAGAAGGTATCGAAAGCGGCGGTGTTTTGCTCGACGAGGGCTTTGGGGCCGGTGAGCTTCACGAAGATGGTGGCCTGCTCGGTGCTGTGGATGAGGCCGAGGAGGCTGTAGCCGGTCTTGGCGGTCTCGGCTCCGAAGCCTTTGAAGTCGCCATCGAAGGCCACAAAGGTGGCTTCGCGGTTGAAAAAGGGTTTCTTCGGCAGCTTCGCGAACTCATCGGCGGTGTAGGCAGGCTGGGCCATTTGCGTGCGCCAGCGGTTCACATTGGCTTCGAGGCCACCGGCAGAGCCGGGCATGAGGGAAATGTAGCACTCGCCTTCCTTGTTGGGGCCAAAGCGCAGATCGACGAGGCGCATGCCCATCGGATCAGGGGTGGTGTTTTCACTCCAGCCATCCGGCACGCCCCAAGTGAGCAAGCTGCGGAAATCCGGGCGCTGCTGTTGCTGCTCGTCCTTGGCATCATCGAAGAAACGCGTGGCGCTGGGGATGTCGATGTTCGGCTTGGCGGCGTGCGTGGAGATCTCCCGTGACTCGGTGATGGCCTCGCGTTCTCCGAGGCGGTCGCAAGAAGCAGAAAGAAGGCCGCACACGATGGCCGCGCAGCTATGGAGGGGAAATTTCATCGTGGGGAAACGCATGAGGGGGAGGGATGATTAGCAGCAACCGGGGTGAACGCCATGAAGATACGCCGCAGCAGAAGGCGTAGAGACAAAAAGTGCTCAGTAATCAGTGCTGAGTGCTCAGTTCAGAGCAGGCACCTTACTGAGCACTGAGAACTGAGCACTTCTTCACGTCGAAGTGCTACCGGGCTCACGATCCCTTGTGATCGCTGTGGCAGGCTTTGCAGTTCACGGCGGCTTTGTAGTCAGCGGCACCGGTGGCGTCCTTGGCCTGGATTTTCTTCACGGCGGCGATGAGGGCCTGGTTTTTCTTCACCCAAGCGGCTTTGTCACCTTTAGGAGGCGTGGCGGCGCACATGTCTTGATATACTTTGAGCATCGTGGCGAGTTCGGCATCGCTGGCGGTGCCACCGGAGACCTTCTTGCAAAGGGCGTCTTCGGGCTTGTGATACTGCTTCATGGCCGTTTTGATCACATCGCTGCCAGTGGCAGCAGGTTTGGCGGCTTTCGGATCGGCTTTGGCAGGAGCGGGAGCGGCGGGAGGCGCAGGAGGCGGCGCGGTAAGCTTGGCGATTTCTGCTTCGCTGAGGCCGACATTGACCTTGAGGCCGGAAACCTTGGCTTCGAGGGCTTTCGCGCCGTTTTGCGTCACGCCGGTCTGCCAGACAAAAAGCTTTTTCAAAGCCTTCGCGGTGCCGAAAGCGGCAATGCCGGCATCGGTGACCTTGTCGCCGTAGAGATTGAGGTATTCGAGGGCAGGCAGCACGGCGAGCTTGGCAAGGCCAGCATCGCTGATCTTGGTGTTTTCGAGGTGGAGACGCTCGAGGTTGGCAAATTTGGCGAGGGTGTCAGCAGCGGCATCAGTGATCTGGCTGCGGGCGAGATCGACCCACACGACGTGCTGGGCGATGGGGGCAAGGAGAGCGAGTTCCTTATCGCCGAATTTGTCGGCGGCATTGATGACGCCGAGGCGGAGTTGCTCGGTGTCCTGCGCCAGCGGCATGAGCGAGGCGTTTAAAGAGGCCATCTTGGCGCTGATCTCGGCGACCTGCTTCTTTTCGGCATCGCTGAGAGGCTTGGCCTTGGGTTTTTCAGGCTTCGCGGGAGCGGCGACCTTTGGCAAACCTTTGGCCAGCATCGCGGCGAGAGCGCCTTCGACATCGGCGGTGGGCTTCGAGGCGGCCACGGTGGCGCCTTCGGAGGCACCGGTCTCGATCCACCACTTCAAGATGGCTACTTCTTCCTTCGTGAGCTGCGGCTCATCGCTCGGCGGCATGTGCTCGTCGTCGTCGGTGGGCAGATTGGCACGGATGAGCATGAGGCTTTCCTTGCTGTTTTTGGCAATGACGGTGTTCGCGCCATCGCCGCCGCCTTTCATGATGGCGGCGAAGTTATGCAGCTGGAGTTTGCCCTTCTTCTTTTCCTCGCCGTGGCAGGCATTGCATTTCGCCGCCATGATCGGGGCGATGACATCGCGGTAAACGACGGCTTTGTCCGCGATGGCGGCGTCCAGTTTGCCACCGGCGGCAGGGGCTGCGGCGGGTTTGGCAGCGGCAGCAGGTGCAGCCGTAGGTTTTGCGGCAGCCGCAGGGGCTGCAGCAGCAGCCACGGCGACAGGTTTGGCGTCATCCTCGGCGGTCCAGCCGTTGTTGATGTGCGCACCGGGCAGCTTGGCTTTCAAAGCGGCCACGCCAGCCTTGGTGACA
The DNA here is from genome assembly GCA_040381795.1 of Verrucomicrobiaceae bacterium. Classification (GTDB taxonomy): domain Bacteria; phylum Verrucomicrobiota; class Verrucomicrobiia; order Verrucomicrobiales; family Verrucomicrobiaceae; genus Prosthecobacter. Next base: position 18,421 of record JBEIGR010000002.1, read on the forward strand.
CCACTCTGCCAGAGGTAGAGCGCTTTCAACTTCGACAGACCGGCGAGCTTGGCGAGACCGGCATCGGTGACCTTGGTGTTGTATAGGTTGAGGTATTCGAGGGAGGCGAGGCCTTTGAGGTGATCGAGGCCTGCATCGCTGGCGGCGGTGTTTTCGAGGTGAAGCTCCTGTAGGTTCTTCATCGCGGCCACTTTGGCGAGTCCGGCATCGGTGACCTTGCTGCGGGCGAGATCGAGCGAGGCGATCTTGTCGGCGATGGGTGCGAGCGCATCGAGTCCGGCATCGCTGAATTCCTTCGCCACGTTCAGCGCGGTGAAGCGGTAGGTCTTGCCATCGGCGGCGGTGGGCATGAGCGAAGCGCCGGTGGCGTTCACCTTCTGAATCGCCGCCTCGACGGCGGGATCAGCGGCTTTTTTGTCGTCAGCGGCGTTCGCGGTGAAGGCGAGTGCCAGGGCGAGGATGTAGGCGGTGGGTTTCATGAAGCGGATAGCGTGGAGCGAAGAGTGGGAGATGAGAAGTAAGAAGTGAGAGGTATCAGCCTTTCACGATGGCCTCAGCGGCAGCTTTGATTTCGGCGGGAAGGGCGGACAGATCGAGCTTCTGCGTGGCGCTAGCACCTTGCTCGATCCACCATTTGAAGATGGCGATTTCCTCTTTGGTCATCTGATCTTTGCCCTCGGGCGGCATGTGCATGTCCTCGTCCTCGGCGGAGATGACGAGCTGGTAGCTGAGGCTATCGGCGGGCTTGCCGGGAACGACATTGTTCTTCTTTTCGGCGCTCTCGGCACCACCCGCCATGGTGAACTCGAACGTATCGAGGCGGAGATCACCCTTCTTCTTTTCCTCGCCGTGGCATTTGTTGCACTTCGCGGCAAAGATCGGCTGGATGAGGTTCGCGAAGACGAGCTTGTCGCCAGCGGCGGGAGTGGGCGGAGGAGTGGGAGACGGAGTCGGAGTGGGGGGAGTTTGGAGGACTTTGGGAGGTTCGGTGGCTTTGGGGGTCTCGGGAGCCTTTTCCTCGGTTATCTCGGGCTTAGGCTTCTCAACGAAACTGAGCATCCATTTCTCCATGGCGATCATCTGGCTCTTGATCGGCTCAGGAGCCCTTTCGGTCATGAATTTGCTGCCGTGGCTCATATTTCCGCCGAAATGGGCACCCAGGCTCATGATACCGAAGCTGAGGAAAAAGAGGGCGCGGTAGGCGTGGAGGAGTTCCCAGTTACCCTGCCCCATCGCCATCAAGCGGGTGACCAGTGCCAGCAGCACGCCTGCGGTGCCGATGATGCCCATCGTTTGATGCAGGCTGAAGTTTCCACCGGCGTAGCCGCCTTCACGAGAGAGCATGATGCCGGCGATCACCGCCAGCACCGAACCCGCCGCGCCGACAAACAGCGCCAGCAGCGCGGTGGAGCCATGCTTGGCCTCGCCACGACGCCCCATGCAGAGCACCTCAAGCATCGCCAAAAAGATCAGCGAGCCGATCGGGAGGTGCAGCAGGATGGGATGAAAACGGCCGATGAAGACCACCATGTCCGAGGCTTCCGTCTTCGGTGCATCATAGAGCGGCGGGAAGATCAGCAGGCCTGCGACAAAGCCGACGAGCAGCAACAAGGCGGCGGTCCAGGCGAGGGTGTAAGACTTGGGAGCTTCAGATTCGGTGTCGTAAGACATGGGACAGGTTGGGGGTGATGAAAAAACGTGGTTCATCGACTGATTTGTTCACCTTTCCTCTCCCTGCAACCTCACTTCTGCCTCGATTGTGCTCCACGAGGCTTATCTTGGCAGAATTCTCGCGTGAATCAGAGAGAATGATCCATTTGGCCCATCAACAATCAGCAATCGTCATTCAGCAATCTTCATTCCCTCCGCGCCGAATCCAAAACGCCGCTCCGAGCGCATCACGTCGTCCATTCCCAGCTCATGCCAAAAACCGTCCTTCACTGGTTCCGCCGCGATCTTCGCCTGACGGATAATACCGCGCTTCAACATGCCACGAAGGCCGCCGAGCAGGTCGTGCCGGTGTATGTGCTCAGTGATTGGAAAAAAAGCCACGGATGGACCGGTCCGAACCGGCAGCAATTCCTCTGCGGGAATCTCGAATCGCTCGCGAAGAACCTCGAAACCCTCGGCAGCCGTCTCATCGTTCGTTGTGGCAAGGCGGATGCCGAGTTGGAGCGCCTCGTGCGCGAGACGCAGGCCTCGGCGATCTACTTCAACCGCGATTACGATCCTTTTGGCCGCGAGATGGAGAAGAAAATCGCCACCCTCTGCTCACGCCTCGGCATGGAGTGCCATGGCTTTGACGACAGCGTGATGCACGCCCCCGAAACCGTGCTCACCGGCTCCGCGATGCCTTATCGAGTTTATACGCCCTACTCGAAGAACTGGCTCGGGCTCGAAAAAGCCACTCCCCTGCCCCGCGTAACCAGTTTGGGGCCAAAAGCCGCCGAAAGTATCACCAGCCTGCCTTTGCCGACATTGGCTCACTGGAATCTGCCCGAGCCTACTGCCCAGATTATGCCCTCCGGCGAACGGGCGGCCCGCGACCGCATGAAGCACTTCATCGACCGCGGCATCCTCCAAGGCTACTCCGCGAACCGCAACACGCCCTCCGGCCAGACCACCTCGCTGCTCAGCCAGGACCTGCGCTACGGCCTCATCGGTATCCGCGACCTCTATGCCCGCTGCGCCGCCATCGAAAAAGGCAGCACCTACATCAAGGAGCTCGCTTGGCGGGAATTCTACTTCGCCATCCTGTGGTTTTACCCGGAGGTCTTCGAGCATGAGTTCGCCCCCGACTGGCGCGGCCTTCCCTGGCCGGGCACGGACGCCGATTTCCAGCGCTGGGCCACCGGCACCACCGGCTTTCCCATCGTCGATGCTGGCATGCGCCAGCTTTTGCAGGCCGGCCTCATGCACAACCGCCTGCGCATGATCACCGCCATGTTCCTCACGAAGGATCTGCACTGCGATTGGCGCATGGGTGAGGCTTTCTTCATGCAGCAACTCGTCGATGGTGAAAACGCCAGCAACAACGGCGGCTGGCAATGGTCCGCCGGCACGGGGGCCGATGCCGCGCCCTACTTCCGCATCCAGAATCCCTGGCTGCAAAGCGCCCGCTTCGATCCGGCGGGCACCTTCATCAAGAAATGGGTACTCGAACTCAAAGATGTACCCGCTCCGCTCCTCCACGAACCACCGAAACCCGGCCTCCCACTCGCCAAAGGCTACCCTCTCCCAATGGTCGATCACCACACGGAGCGAGATCGCTGCCTGGCGATTTTTGCGAAGCACAAGGCGGAGCGAAAATGAAGCTACGCCGCTGACTTGCTCGAAGCCGCTGGCGTTTTCTTCGTGACCGCCTTGGTGGAGGAGGTCTTCACGGGCTTCTTGGACTTGCTGCTCGCGGTGCTGGAAGACTTTGCGGCGGGCTTTTTCGTCGAGGACGAGGATGGCTTCACACTCGAAGGCTTGGCGGGGCCGGCCTTTTCTTTGCTCTCGGCATTGGCACGCTCTTTGGGATCTTCGTTGAGCTTGGCGATCTCGATGGGGAGGGCGTGGTCGTCATTCTCGTCAGGCGTGGGTTTGACCTCGCCGTCCTTCTTTGCTCCAGGAGGAGCCTCACCTTTCGGTAGGCCGCCGGTGGTGATGACGACCTTGGCCCCCACGTTAACGGAGTTGAAGACGTTCACGACATCCTTCATGCCCATGCGCACGCAGCCATAGCTGGCGGGTTCACCCAGGCGGCGCTCCTCGGGCGTGCCGTGGATGTAAATGAAGCGGCCGTAGGCGTTCTTGTTGCTCTTCTCACTGCCTTTGAGCCAGAGGATGCGGGAGACGATGGGATCGCGGCCAGGAGCGTTTGGTTTGATGACCTCGCCATTCCAGCGGCGGCTCTTCAAAACAGCACCGGCAGGCAGCCCGTGGCCGATTTTGGCCACCACCTGATGCTGCCCGAGCGGGGTGCAATTGCTACCCGGCTTGTCGCCAAGGCCGAATTTCGAGGTGGAGATGTTGTAGGTCTTCTTGAGTTGCCCCTGCTCGTAGAGTCCGAGTTTTTGATCTTTCACGCTGACGACCACGTCCGCCCTTTTCACCGAGGTGCATTGGCTGAGGGAAGTCACAAGCGCGGCCATCAACGCCAACCTGAGCAGGTAACGGGCGATCTCTTGATGTCGGAAGATTGACTGCATGTTTAACAAGAATGATATAAACTAGAATTTAAGCAATCTTAAATTGTTAGAAGGATAACGGCACATTATAACGGGCTGTTGCAGGTTTTGTGCCGGATCTGGGAAAGGTTACCAGCCACGGGACAAAAGACGGCGCAATGAACGTTTTCCGGCCTTCATTTGTTCATTCTTCTCATGCACGAGTCACCCGTCTCCATCCGCCGCTACCGCCCCGCCGATTTATCCATCCTCCGCCAAATCACGACGGACTCCTTCGGTGGTGTCTCGCTCGATATGGCGCTGGAGCAGAAGCTCGGTCGCTGGAATGAACGCGACTGGAAGGCCCGCAAGGCCGATCACATCGACGATGACGTAACTCAAAATCCTGAAGGTTGTTTTGTAGCGGAACGCGAGGGCGAAATCCTCGGCTACATCACCGTCCGGCTCGATCCGCTGAACAGCCGCGGTCGCATTCCGAACATGGCCGTCGTCGAGACCGCCCGTGGGCTGGGCCTTGGCCGCCGGCTCATCGTGCATGCTCTCGAATACATGCGGGAGGCAGGCATGAAGGTGGCACAAATCGAGACGATGGCCTCAAATGCCATCGGCCAGCATCTTTACCCGAGCTGCGGCTTCGAGGAAGTAGCCCGTCAGGTCCACTTCGCGATGAAACTGTAGCTCGAAGCCTCACAGCAGCCGCCACTCGTGCCCGTCCTGGCCGAGGAGGTCGTCGGCCTCCTTCGGGCCCCAGCTTCCGGCGGGGTATTCGCACATCGGCGGCGGGTTGTCGGACTGGTGCCAGGCGTGCTCGATCTCGTCGATGAACTTCCAGGCGTTCTCCACCTCGTCGCGACGGGCAAAGAGCGTGGCATCACCGGCCATGGCGTCGAGCAGGAGGCGCTCGTAGGCCTCCGGGCTGGCTTTGCCAAAGCTCGACGAGTAGCGGAAGTCCATCTTCACCTGCTGCATGTTCATCGCCTGGCCGGGTTGCTTGCACAGGATGCGCATCGCCATGCCTTCATCGGGCTGAATGCGGATGACGAGGGTGTTTTCGCTGTTCTTGATGAGGTTCTTCGTGGCAAAAGGCACCTGCGGCGGCTTTTTGAAGTGGATGCTGATCTCGGTGGCCTTCTTCGGGAGTTGCTTACCCACGCGGATGTAAAATGGCACGCCCTGCCAGCGCCAAGTATCAATGAACAGACGCAGCGCCACATAGGCCTCCGTCTTGGATTCGGGATTCACGCGGTCTTCCTGACGATAGCCCACTCGGGACACACCATCGACGCTGCCGGCGGTGTATTGGGCGCGGATCACATTCTTGCCCACGGCCTCCGGGCCGACGAGCGGGCGCAGGGCGCGGATGACCTTCACCTTCTCGTCACGCACGCTGTCGGCGCTAAGATCGGTCGGGGGCTCCATGGCCACGAGGGAGAGAAGCTGGAAGAGATGGTTTTGCACCATGTCACGCAGGGCACCAGCGGTGTCGTAGTAGCCGCCGCGGCCGCCCTCCATGCCGAGATTTTCGGCGCAGGTGATCTGGATGTGGTCGATGTAACGGCTATTCCAGTTTGGCTCGAAGAGCGCATTGGCAAAGCGCAGCACCATGATGTTCTGCGCCGTTTCTTTGCCCAGATAATGGTCGATGCGGTAGGTGTCTTCTTCGCGGAAGGTGGCATTCACCACGCTGTTGAGGCCGCGTGCGGTGGCCAGATCCTTGCCGAAGGGCTTTTCGCACACCACGCGGGCCCATTTGCCGCCCACGCCTTCATTGAGGCCGGTGGCACGCAGCATCTCCAGGATGGGTTTGAAGGCCTCAGGAGCCGAAGCGAGGTAAAAGAGCCGGTTCGCCGGCGTGCCGCGCTCCTGATCGAATTTGTCGAGCTGGAGCTTGAGGTTTACATAGCCCGCCGGGTCCTCGAACTCGCTCCGGTGGTAGTGGATGCACTGGGAAAAGCTGGCCCAAAGCTCGTCGTTGTGGCCTTGGCGGCTGTTTTTACGGTTTCCGGCCTCCAACTCCGTGCGGAAGACCTCATCCGTCTTCTCTCGGCGGGCAAATCCCACCACCTTGAACTGCGGTGGCAGGTCACCGCAGGCGGCGATGTTGTAGAAGGCGGGAATGAGCTTGCGATTGGTGAGATCGCCAGTGGCACCGAAGATGACGACGGTGCATGGCTCCGCCCGGTGACGGGAGAGCAGCGTTTCTTGGAAGGGGTTTTCCAGATCGGGCATTTTTTAGGGGTGAGGGGAGCACCAGACTAGCCCTTGCCTCCCCGATGGCAACCCGTGATGCTCCACCACGCCGTGAGGATGGATGAAATGCCTTCATCGCGTCCATGAAAGCAGCGCCCCAGAGCAGTTCCGAAACTTCATGGACGCCCCGCATTGCCAGTGTTTCAATCACAGCCTACACTCCCAGCCGCATGCCCCGCCGCGCCCTTTTGATCCTGCTTGCCTGTAGCCGCGTCCTGCCCTCCGCCTCCGCGGATGGGCTGGAGCAGGCACCAGCTTATCGCACCGCTCAGCAGGCCCTCGCCGATGGACTGCCGGAAGTCGCCGCGGTGAAGGCCGGACGACTTTTGAAAGACAAATCGTGGTCAAAATCCGAGCAGAAACAGCTCGCCACCTTCGCCGCCGAGGCTTGGGCACGTGCTGGCCGAGCCACCGAACTGCTCGCGCTTGCTGAGACCCAGGAGCTTGAGGAGGAGCACTTCTGGAGGGCCCAGGCCCATGCTCTGAATGGCGATCTCGCCGAGGCTCGCGAGGAACTCACCAGCGGCAATCCCACCCTCTCCGCCCCTGCCCGGCTGCTGCTCGGCCAGGTGCTCGCCTCCCTCGGCGAAAACGATGCGGCTCGCGATGAGATCGAGCCGCTGCTCGTGGACGAACTGGGTGCCATCCGCCGCCACGCCCGCCTTTTGCTCACCGAGATCGAAACCGGCGCAGGCAAGGTGCATGCCGCCCTTCAACTCCTCGATCAAGAGCGTGATCCCGATGATGCCACCGCCGAACTCATCCGCGCCCGCTGCCTGCTGCTCACGGCGAAGCTCAGTGAGGCTCGCGTGACCTTGGAAAAAGTCCTCTCCCTAGCCACCGGAGGTGAACGTGCTCGCCATGCAGCGGGCGTGATGCTGGCGGAGGTTTGGCTTCAGGAAAAGCAGCCGGAAAAAGCCTTCGCCCACCTCGTGAAGATGCTCGACACCACCGTGACCAGTGAATCGTGGCCGGATGCCTTCGATATGCTCGACCGCGCTTGGATGGCGCAGCCAGATCCTCGCCTGCTGCCGGAGGTCGTCACCCGCTGGGCCGTTCAGGGCAGTCAGGCCCAGCAGGCACCGGAGCCATCCCCTGCCCTCGAAAAGGCCAGCGCCACCTTTCGCGGACACGCAGAATTCACCCTCGCCCGATGGCTTCGCGCTGAAAAGCGACTCATCGAGGCCGCCGGCCTGCTGGAAGGCTTCATCCAGCTTCATCCCGGCCATCCGCGCCTCAGCGCCGCCCTGCGCCTCGCCATGGAAATCTATTCCGAACTCCGCTCCGATAGCCGCGTTCTCCAGCTCTCCGAGATGTGGCGCTCTCAGTTCAGTGGCGATGAAGGCGGCACGCTCGTCGATTTCCTCGCCGGCAGCATCCAGTATGGCCGCGCTGAATTCCTCCCCGCCCAAGAATCCTTCGATGCCGCCGCCAATGTGACCGGCTCCCTCTCCGAGCGCCGCCGTTCCCTTTTTAACTCCGCCATCTGCGCCTTCAAAGGTGGCGATCTCGTGCTCTACCTCGGCCTCCTAGCCCAGCTCGAAGCCGCTGGCGGCAGCCAGGATGCGACGGGGGATTCCGCCGCGGATCTCCAGCTCGAAAAAGCCCTTGAAGCCGCCGCGCAGCATCGTGACGATGCTGAAGAAAGCCTGCGCACCTTCATCACCACCCGCCCCTGGCATCCGCGCCTCCCGGAGGCCCAGTTCGCCCTCGCCGCGTGGCTGCTGCAAAACCAGCCGCCACGCTCCGATGAAGCCCAAAAGCTCCTCGCCGCCATCCGCCTTCCCGCCGAACCTTCCGAAGCACGCGATAACCTTTCCCAGCGCATCGATCACACACGCCTCTGGCTGCGTGAGATCAGCGGCGACCTCAAAAACCTCGCCATCGACTGTGCGGCCTTTGCCAAAACCTGGCCCAAGAGCCCGCTCCTCCCCGAGGTGCGCATGAAAGAAGCCGGAGCGCACTTCCAGCTCGAGGATTTCGCCAGCGCACGCACCAGTTTCGAGATCATCGCCAAAGAACATCCCGAATCCCCCCAGGCGGATACCGCCCTCTACTTTGCCGCCCTTTCCGCCATGTCCGTCATGAGCGCTGAAGGCCGGGAACGAGCCTTGGAAATCTGGGAAACACTCGCCAAAAAAGGCGGCCCGCTCGCCATCGCCTCTCGCCGTCAGCAGGCTCTCGCCTTCCGCCGCCAGGCTGATCTCCCCTCCGCACTCAAGGCACTCGATCAAATCCTCACCATGAAGTCTCTCGATGACGGCATGAAGAACCTAGCCCTCTGCGAAAAAGCCGAGGTGCTGCTTCTTCAGGGCAAAAAAGAACCTCAAAGCCTCGAAACCGCCGCCAAGCTCCTCCGCCAGTTTTTGGATCAAGACAGCCGCTTGAGCTTCCTGTGGAAGGCACGGGCCGGTTACACCCTCGCCACCATCCTCCACGAGGCTGGCAGCGATGCCGAAGCCCTCGAAGCCTGCTACGATACCCTCCGCGCCGCCGATACCGCCCCGCCATCCAATCCGGCGGACTACCTTTGGTTCTCAAAATCGGGCTTCTTCGGCGTCGAACTCCTCGAATCCACCCATCAATGGGAAGCCGCAGCGAAACTCGCCGAGCAGATCGCCCAGGTGAAAGGCGCACGGGCCACGGACGCCCGCCAAATCGCCACCAAAATCCGCCTGGAGCACTTCCTTTGGGACGGCCCCAAGCCCACCCCACCCGTTCAGCCCGCTCTCCCCGCCATCCCCGTGCCCGAAGAGCAAACGCCCACCAAAAAATCTCCCACCAAGAAAAACAAGTGAGTGCGTTCACGAACTCGAAGCTCTTCCAAGCCTTACTCTCTTGAAGCCCTTCACCCTCCTCGCCCAAGCGCACACGCCCGGTGGCGCTGAGCTCACGCTGCATGCGCATGACACGCACTTTTATCTGCGTGTAAACCGCCAGCCGCTCATGGGCACCAATGCCTCGGAATCCGAGAAGGTGCTCGCCCAGCTCGCCTGTGCTCGCTCCCGCTCTCCGGCCAAGGCACGCGTGCTCATCGGCGGCCTCGGCTTTGGCTTCTCCCTGCGTCAGGTCCTGGAAATCGTCGGCCCGGAGGCCAGCGTACATGTGGCGGAACTGCTGCCGGAGGTCGTGGCGTGGAATCGTGAGTATCTGAGCAGCGTCAACGGCTTGCTGCTCGATGACTCACGCGTTGAAATCTTCATCGAGGATGTCTTCAAAGTCCTCTCGCGTGCGCCCGCCGGGCATTACGACGCCATCTTGCTCGATGTGGACAATGGCCCCATCGCCATGGTGCAGGATGGCAATGCACGGCTTTACCAGGCACAAGGGTTTGCCGCCATCACGCAGGCTCTCAAACCCGGCGGCCGCGTCACCTTCTGGTCTGCCAGCACGGACCATGCCTTTGCCAAGCGCCTCGCCAAAGCCGGCTTTAAAGTCGAAACCGTCGCCGCCAAAGCCTACCCACAGGCCAAACGCGGCACCCACACCATCTTCGTCGCCGATCGGAAATAACTCAGTCCGCTTTCGGGCCGGCGTCATTTCCCCGCTCCCCTTTGATATCTGGCAGCGCATCCAGATACAGTTCCTCCACCTTCGCCCGTGCCCACTCCGTGCGACGCAGAAAAGTGAGGCTGGATTTGATGCTCGGGTGCCAGTTGAAGCAATTGATCGGGATCATGCGTCCCAGCATCTCCCAGCCGAAGTGCGTCACGAGCTGCGTGACCATCATTTCGAGGGTGATGCCATGAAGTGGGTTTTTGGGGCCGGCGGCGTGCATGGCGGATAGTTCGATGATTGAAAGAGAATGTAGATGGTGTTTCAGCGCAGGCTAGCCCTTGCCAACGAGGTGTGCAAAAGCGTTCTCGATTTCAGCAAACTGGCAGCGTATGGAAAACCATGCGCACAACCTTGCTCGCCCTTCTTGCGGCCATTTCATCCCTCCACGCCGCCGCACCTGCGGAGCACGTCATCCTCGTGAGCATCGATGGCTGGGCGCATCACTACTTTGACGACCCCAAGTGCCACATGCCTGCCGTGAAGGCGCTCGCGGCCCAAGGCGTGCGGGTGAAGCGCATGGAAACCTCTTTTCCCACCGTCACCTGGACCAATCACACCACCCTCGTCACCGGCGTGCATCCAGGCAGGCACGGCGTGCTGGCGAATGAGTATTACGACCGCAAGGAACGCAAAAAAGTGCCGCTCATCCCGGACCCGATCTTCAACAAAGACGAAATCGTCAAGACGCCGACCATCTACGATGCCGCCAAGGCTGCTGGCCTCACCACCGCCGCGGTCATCTGGCCTGCTTCGCGTGGCGCGAAGACGCTCGATTGGACCGTGCCGGATGTCTTTGAGCAGGAACTCTTCGAAAAATACGGCACGCCGCAGCTCCTCGAAGAAGCCCGCGCCCTCGGCATCCCCATCGAGAAGCAGATGGAATGGTGCAAGCTCGGCAACGCCGGCAAGGCGCAGCGTGACTACCTATACACCCAGCTCGCCACGCACATCATCCGCACAAAAAAGCCGAACTTCCTCGCCCTGCATCTCGTGAGCCTCGATTCCTTCGAGCACGCCCATGGCCGCCAGGTCCCCGAAGCCTACTGGGCCGCCAACGACAGCGATAACCGCGTCGCCGACCTCATCCGCGCCTGCGAAGAAGCTGGCATCCGCGACAAAACGACCTTCATCATCACCACTGACCACGGCTTCGTCACCTACACGAAGTCCATCAATGCCAACGCCGCTCTCAAAAAGGACGGCTTCGTCAAAAGCGTGCTCGGCAAGAGCCTCGCGCCCGATTCCAAAGTCTTTGCCATGGCCGAAGGCGGCTGCTGCTTCGTCTATGTGCTCGATGAAGCCAACCGCGACAGCATTCTCGCCGAGATCACACCGAAACTCGCCAAGCTCGAAGGCGTGAGCGGCACCGTCGAGGCGAAGGACTTCGCCACCCGCCTCCGCCACCTCACCGCCGCTGCCGATCCTCGTGAGCCTGACCTCGTCCTCCTCGCCGCCGATGGTTACACCTTCACCGATTCCCTCGCCGATCTGGATGCCATCATCCCCAACGATCCGCCCAAAGGTGCCCACGGCCACGATCACCTCATGCCCAACATGTACGGCTCCTGCGTCATCAGCGGCGCAGGCACAGCCAGCGGCAAAGTGATCGATGACATTCAAAACATCGATATCACCCCCACCATGGCCCGACTCCTCGGCATCCCATTCCCTGACGCCGATGGCAAGGTCATCGAGGCCGCGCTCGAAAAGTGATCTCGTCATGCTCCGATCACTCCCTGACCTTTCGCCCGAGGAACTGGCCGCCTGGATGCAGACCAAGGGCTTCAAGCCCACGCATGCTCCGCGAGTCATCCGCCAGCTTTTCGAGTCCGCCGTCTCGGGTGACCAGATGCCGTCAAAGCTTGCCGAACGGCTCTCGCAGTTCTTTTCCTCCACCGCCGCCGAACTCGCCCTCCAGCAGGTCTCCGAAGATGGCACCGCCAAGCTCCTGCTGCGCCTCGCCGATGGTCGCACCGTCGAGTCCGTGCTCATGCCGGACTATCATCCGCACCGCGCCGCCGGTTGCATCTCCAGTCAGGTCGGCTGCGCCATGGGCTGTGATTTCTGCGCCACCACCCAAACCGGCTTCGAGCGCAATCTGACCTCCGGCGAGATCGTCGAGCAGTTCCTCCACCTTCGCCGCGAGGCACGCCGATCCGGCCGCACCCTCCGCACCATCGTTTTCATGGGCATGGGCGAGCCCATGCTCAATCTCAAGAACGTCCTCGCCGCCGTGCGCCGGATGGCCGATCCGAAGCTCGGAGCCTTTGGCTGGCGGCAGATCACCATTTCCACCGTCGGCATCGTCCCCGGCATGGAGGAACTTCGTGAAGCCGATCTCGGCGTCCACCTCGCCCTCTCCCTGCATGCTCCCGATGATGCCACGCGGGCTGATCTCCTGCCGATGGGTCGTCGTTTCCCCGTCCAGGACATCCTCGAAGCTGCTGACCGCTATCAGGCTCAAACCGGACGCATCACCACCATTCAATACTGCCTCCTCGATGGCGTGAATGACTCCCTCGCGCAGGCCCGCGACCTCGCCCGCCTGCTCGCAGAGCGCCGCATGCATGTGAACCTCCTCCGCTACAATCCCACCGGCCTCAGCCTCCGTGGCCGCACCTATGCGCCGAGCACCGTGGAGCACACCGAATCCTTCCTCGCCGAACTCCGCACTCACGGAGCCATCGCTCATCTCCGCCGCGCACGCGGCCCGGACATCGACGCCGCCTGCGGGCAGTTGCGACGCCGAGCGTTGCAGCCTGCTTGAAACCATCCCCCATCACCGTATTCACGCCTCCCCATGAGAACTCTGCTCTTCCTCCTCGCCACTTCCCTGCTCCACGCCGACCCCATGCCGCTTTTTGACGGCAAAACCTTCACCGGCTGGGAGGGCGACACCGGCAGCGTCTGGCGCATCGAGGACGGGGCGCTCGTCGCAGGCTCGTTGGATAAAAAGCAGGAGAAAAACAACTTCCTCGCCACCGAGAAAAAGTATGGCGACTTCGAGCTCACGTTGAAATGGAAGCTCGAAGGCACGGAAGGCTTCGTAAACGGCGGCGTGCAGTTCCGCACCATGCGCATCCCCAATCACCACGAGGTCTCCGGCTACCAGGCCGATCTCGGCAAAGGTTACGACGGCGCTTTGTATGACGAAAGCCGCCGCAAGAAGATGATGGCTCAGCCCACGCCCGAAGTGCTCGCCAAAGCCCAGAAGCCACTCGGCGAGTGGAACGACTATCGCATCCGTGCCGAGGGCAATCGCATCCAGATCTGGCTCAATGGCGTGCAAACCGTCGATTACACCGAAACCGAGCCCAACATCGATCTCACCGGCATCATCGCCGTCCAAATCCACGGCGGAGCCACCTCCATCGTCCGCTACAAAGACCTCATGATCGAGGAACTGCCCGCCAAGAAGTAACCTCACCTGCTTATGCGCCATCTCCTCTTCCTCGCCCTCACGGTCCTTGCTCAAGCGCAGCCCTTTGAACTCAAGCCGAACGATGTCATCGCCCTTACCGGTGGCTCGAACATCGAGCGCACGCGCTTCAACGGCTACCTCCAAACCAGCCTCATCGCCTCTAAGCCTGAGCTGAAGCTCAAAGTGCGCAATTTCGGCTGGGAAGGCGACACCGTCTTCGAGCAGTGGCGTGATGGCGGCCAAGTCGAAAAGCTCGAACCCAAACGCGCGGACGCCGAACGCCGCATCCAGGCCGAAACCGGCACCGATAGCTGGCGTCAACAACGCGACTGGCGTCAGCAGCTCAAAGAAGTCGGCGCGACCGTGGTGATCGCGCAGTTCGGCCAGATGGAGTCGCTCAATGGCGTCGAGAAGCTGCCGCAGTTCATCGAGGCGTATGAGAAGCTCATCGACGAGTTTGCTGGAAGTGATGCGGACACTCCTGTTCGCACCCAAGCAGGGCAGACAGGAGTGTCTGCCTCACCTCCAAGGCGAGTGGTATTGGTGGCTCCGGTGCCGTTTGGACACGACGTATCAGAGGCCAATCACAAGAACTTGGCGGCCTATTCCAAAGCCATCGGTGAATTGGCTTCGAAGAAGTCCCTGAGGTTCATTCCTCTCGACTCTTTCCTAATCCTTTCCTCAGCCTATACCATTAACGGCTACCAGCTTGACGACGCAGGCCATCAAACCATGGCTCGTTTGATTGCTGGAGGATTAGGTCTGAAAGGCCTTCCAAATCGCTCAGCGCTCTCCGCAGATGAGATAAAAGCTTCTTGGCTTCAACTCGACCCATCCGGCAAATTGCTCAAAGCTACTGAAGCGGGAACCGCTCCAAAACCAACACGCCCGTATCTCCTTCAACGACAAGTCCTGGAATTCGAACGCCTGTGGTTCGACTACTGGCGTCCCATGAACTGGGCTTTCCTCACGGGAGATCGCACAAACGTGCCTTACTCGAAGGACTGGAAGGACTCGACGAAGCGTATCTTCCCGCAGGAGATGGAGGATTTCCGTCCGTTGCTCGATCAGGCGGAAAAAAACATCTGGGCGGCCATCGAAGGCAAACCGGTGACGCCGATTGGCGTGCGTTCGTCGATCCCGGTCGAGCCGCCGACGGCGAAGCCGCAATCGCCGGAAGAGGAGCTGGCGTCGTTTCAGATCATGGATGGCTTTGCGGTGAATCTGTTCGCCAGCGAGGCTGACGGCATCGTGAAGCCGATCCAGATGCGCTGGGATGAACGCGGTCGCCTTTGGGTGGCCTGCGCGGTGAGTTATCCGCAGATCAAACCGGGCGAAAAAGCCAACGACTACGTGCTCGTTTGCGAGGACACGAATGGCGATGGCAAAGCGGACAAGTTTCACAAGTTCGTCGAGGGCCTTTTCATGCCAAGCGGACTCGAACTGGGAGATGGTGGCCTTTATGTGGCGCAGGGCACTGAGTTGCTGCATTTCAAAGACAGCGATGGCGATGACAAGGCGGACACGAAGCGCATCGTGCTCGGCGGATTCGGCACGGCGGACTCGCATCAGATGATCAACTGCATCAACTGGGGCTTCGGCGGCGAGTTGTGGTTCACGCAGGGGCATCACATCTACTCGCGCGTCGAGACGCCGTATGGCGTGGAGACGCTGAATCGCGCCGGCGTGTGGCGCTACCGGCCGCGCACCGGCCATCTCGATCCCTTTTTCCAATGGTCGAGCGCCGGGGCGAACTGCTGGGGCGTGACCACCACGGAATACGGCCAGGCGTTTCACAAAAGCGGCGCGAACATCGGCAGTTGGTTCACCACGCCGGGCATGGTGCGCTCGAATCTCGCCGTGAATGCGCAGGCGCTGAATCTCTGCCTCGCGCCGATCAAGCAGGTCGGTCAGGAGTTCCTGCACAGCAGCATGTTCCCGAAGGAAATGCAGGGCCGCGTCCTCATCGGCGGCTACTACGCCAGCCTGCTTGAATGGCACGAGTTGAAATTCGAGAACGGCATGTTCTCGACGACTCGGCTGCCGAACATCATCGAGACCAAAAACAACGTCTTCCGCCCCGTCGAGGTCCGCATGGGCCCCGACGGCGGCATCTACGTCGCGGATTGGTATAACCCGATCATCGGTCACTATCAGGCTAGCTACCGCCACCCCGACCGCGACAAAGAACACGGCCGCATCTGGCGCGTCACTTGGAAAACCGGCACCAAGGTCAAGCCGGTCAATCTCGTTAAACAGGGCGCTGAGAAGCTCCTCGAACACCTCGACTCAAAAGAACGCTGGGCTTGGTATCAAGCGAAACGCCTGCTCATCGAGCGCAACAGCAAGGAAGTCCTCGCCGCCCTCAAAACATGGATGCCGAAACAAAACGACCTTCGCAAACTCCAGGCGCTCTCGCTCTATGAGGCCCATGAGACTCCTGAGCCCCATCTTTTGAAGGAGTTGCTCAGAGCCCCAGACGCCCGCATCCGCGCCTACGCCACCCGCACGCTCTCCACCTGGGCACGCGATGGCCGTCTGCCAGACGCTCTCACACTCCTCGAAGCCCAAATCGCCGACGAAGACGCCCTCGTCCGCCTCGAAGCTATCGTGGCCGCCAGCTACATCGCCGATGCACGCTCCGCCGTGGTCGCCGCTCGGGCGCTCGACAAAGAATTCAACGGATACCACCTCCACGCCCTCACCAAGACGCTGCATGTGCTGAATCCGCTGTGGTCGGCCAAACCGGCCTTTGAAAAGGACGAGCATCTCATCTTCGCCCTGCAAAACGGCTGGGTGGAGAACAACCCGAACGATTTGAAGAACCTCAGCGGGGCCGCCATCGCCTACGCGCCGAACTCGAACGCCAAAGCCGCCGCCATCATGCGTGATCAGATCGCGAAGCTCGAAGGCGATGCCGAACGCCAAACGAAGTGGCTCAAAGCGCTCGCCGGAACCGCCAGCGGCAACGATGTGGCCTTCATTTTCGAACGCGCCAGTCAAAACGCCGCCGTGCTCGCCGCACTGAAGGCCGCAAAGCCCACGAATGCCGAAAAGCTGCTCACGCCATTGTTTGAGGCGCAAAACCCGGCCTTGCGTGCGCAGGGCATCCGACTCGCTGGAGCGTGGAAAGTCGGCGCATTCACCGAAAGCATCCGCAAGCTCGCGTTGGAGCAAAAACAGCCGCAAGCGCTCGATGCGCTCATTAGCCTAAAACCCGATGAAGTGGCCGCTTTGGCCCTGAAAGACACCGCGATGCTCTCCGCACTCGTTTCACGCACCGAAGGCCATTCGGCGCTGATGCGGGCCTTGCAGAAGAAAGACGCGCTGGATGCCGCACAGGCCAAAAAGGTGCTGCAAACGCTCAACAACCTCGGCAAGAACGACGCAAAGCTCTCGCCGCTGCTCATGAAGCTCGCCGGGATCAATTCCGCGCTGCCAGCCTACACGAAGGAATACATCGCCAACATCGTCAAAGGCGCGAACACCTTTGGAAATGCTGCCGAAGGCAAAAAGATCTACGAAGCCGCCGGCTGCATCGCCTGCCACATCCCCGGACCCGCGAACAGCAAGATCGGCCCTGACTTGAGCGCCATCGCTCGTGGCCTGCCCATCGACATGATCGTCACCGAGGTCGTGTGGCCTGCGCTGAACGTCAAAGAAGGCTTCGAGGCCGCCACCGTCACGCTGAAGGACGGCACCGTCATCACCGGCTTCAAACAGACCGACACCGCAGACACCATCTCCATCCGCGACCTCACTGGAGCCATCAAACCGATCAAGAAATCCGATACGCAAAAAATACAATCCGGCGGCACCCTGATGCCCGACGGCCTCACCAGCACGATGAACGAGCAGCAACTCGCGCATCTGATCAAATACCTGAGCGAGCTAGGCAAGTAGCAGGCATCACAGGGATCCCGGGCGACCAGTCGCCGAAAAGCTCACACGGGCATTGGCTCGCTCGGCTTCGCGGCGGACGGTGGATTCGAATTCATTCTGCTCCGCCGTGGAGGCAAATGAGGAAGCATCATAGCTCACATGGATATGCGGAACGAGCGTGCCGGGGAGTTTCAAATACATCGAGAGGTCTTCGGGATTCACCCGGACATTCAGATCGGCATTCTTCGGCGAGGTGAGGGTGAGCTTGCGAGCACCACCCTCGTAGCGGGCGTTGAAATCGGCTCCATCCGCTCGGTTCACCGAACTCGACAAGCCGCTGGAGACACCTCCCGTGGCTTTGTCGATGGATCCCAGAACGGAATCCCCAAATATGTCCCAGGCGACATACAGAATGACAGCAACGACGGCGAAGGTGAGCAGCGATTTCATGACGCGCCCACCTTACTGGAACCAGCGTTTCACGCGACCCCAAAATCCGCTACCCTCTCCATCAGGCTGGCCTTGCGGCTGTGCCACACGCGGGGAGACGCCGCGATGCTCCAGGCAGAAGTCCTGCGGCACGAGTTCATAGGGTAAGGCATCGTCATAGGCCATGCCAGCATGGTGACAGCCATCCGTGGCGAGCTGCGAGCTGAGTCGGCAAAGCGAGACGCGAGTGAGCGGCAGACCAGCCTTCGCGACATCGGTCTTGTAGCCGATTTTGACGGCTTCCTTCATGAGATCCGCCCAAATCGGCAGCGAGAGACGGCCGCCGTAGCCTTCATCAATGATCGTCTGCGGCTTATCGAGGCCCACCCACACACCGCAGGTGAGTCGATCCGTGTAGCCAGCGAACCACGCATCCTTGTAATCATTGGTCGTGCCCGTTTTGCCACCGCCGGGTTCTTTGAAGCCGTGCTCGCTGCGCACGGCGGCGGCCGTGCCTCTCTCCATGACCTGACCAAGGATCTGCCGCATCACATGGGCGACGCCTGGATTCACCACCTCGGCTTCCAAGACGGGCGTCTGGTAAATGATGGCCCCAGTTTTATCGACGATGCGGCCGATGAGAAAGGTTCGACGACGAACGCCTTGATTCGGGAAGACGCTCATCGCGCTGGCCAGTTGGCGCACGTTGCCGCCGATGTTGCCGATGTAGATCTGCGGCGTGCGCACCTTTGGCATGTTGAAGCCAGAATCGGCGAGCAGGTTGAGCTCGCGGTCGAGGCCGGTGTAGTTGCCGAGGCGCGTGGTCATCGTGTTGCGACTGAGCACGAGACCATCGGTAAGGGTTTTGAGGCCTAAAAATTTGCCGTCG
>JBEIGR010000003.1:0-35152 GCA_040381795.1 Verrucomicrobiaceae bacterium
GACGTGGCGATCCCCGGTGAGCGCGGCAGGAAGTTCTTTGGGCTCGCTCCAGGTGCGTGCGTTGTCGGTGCTGATCGAGTAGAGCGAGTGATGCTGGCGCGTGTTTTCGCGCAAGAGCATGACGAGCTGTTTGCCATCATCGGACCTAGTCACGCTCGGCTGCGCCCATTGGCCGGGAACGACGAGGATGACACGCTCCTTGCTCCAGGTGAGGCCGCCATCGAGCGATTCGCTCTGCCAGACGACGGGATGCAAATCCTTCGCGTCTTTAGGATCACGGCGGTCGGACCACATGATGAGTCGCTTGCCGCCATCGAAGGACAAGATGCTCTTCGGGGCGACTTCGCCGACGAGGCCGAGTTCCTTCATCGGTGACCACGTTTTGCCGAGGTCCGTGGAAAACGCACTGCGCAGATTTCCTGGGAAGTCACAGCCACCGAAGATGAAGAGGCGCTCGACTCCCTGCGGATCGGTGAGGCGATGGAGCACTGGCGTAGTTGTCTTCACGAGCAGCCAGTCCGGCGGCGTCGGTAAAGGTGCGCTCCAAGTGAGACCGCCGTCATCGCTACGGGCGAGCGGTCCGAGGTGTCCCGCGTGATTCATGCACCACGCCGTGAACATCGTCCGGCCATCCGCCATCAGCACCGTGTCGCAATGGCCCTGGTATTCTTTTCCCGTGCCACGGGCGATGACGACATGCCGCGCCGCATCAGCCGAGATGTCCACGGTCGGGATGGAAATGCTGCGCAAGGTGCCCGGCGTGGGCCCAGAAAACGCGGGAGCGTCCGCAGCATGGACGAAGGCGCAGCATGAGAACGCGAGTAAGCAGGAGAGAGATCGAAGTGACATGATTCGAGAAAACGGGCATTGAAGAGGTATTTCGCGTCTTGAATGTCGGTAAGGCGTGTTATGCTAACACCATGCCAATAGATTCCACACCAACCCTCAAAGACATCGCCCAAGCCACGGGGGTGTCGATCATGACGGTGTCGCGAGTGCTGCGTGGAGCACCGAAGGTAGCGGCGGCGAAGCGGGAGCTGATTTTGAAGGAAGCGAAGCGCCTCGATTACCAGCCGGACCCGCATTTGATGCGGATGATGCAGGTGGTGCGCGGGAAGAAGGAAAAGCGGCTGCGGGCGGTGATTGCCGTGATTCGCGAGCATGTGCCGCAGGATGGGCTGCTGGGGCCTTCGTATCAGTATGTGCCGATTGAAGACATTCGACGCCGTGCGCATGGGCATGGTTATGCGGTGGAGGAGTTTTATTTGGGCAAGGACGGTCTCACACCGAAGAATCTGCAAAAAGTCCTGCACGCACGCGGCATCGAAGGCGTGATCATTTCGCCGCAGAGCATGACGCTGCCATGCAGCAAGCTCGACTACTCGCCCTTCGCGGCGGTGACCTTTGGGAATGCGATGAGCACGCCCGCGCTGCACATGTGCGCGGGCAACATGACGCTCGGCATTCACATGGCGGCGGAGCAGCTCGCGGCCCGTGGCTACAAACGCATCGGCGTGGCGGTGACGAAGTGGATCGTGAACCGCTCGCAGTTTGGTTACAGCGGCGGCTTGTTTCACTGGCAGCACGGCATGCCAGAGGCGGATCGCGTGCCGCTGCTGCTGTTTCCCAGCAACGACATCAGCCAGGGCTTCGACGCCTTCTCGAAATGGATACGCGAGCATCAGCCGGACGCGCTCATCACCTTCGACACGCACGTGCCCGGCTGGCTGAAGCGTCTCGGCCTGCGTTTTCCGAACGACATCGGCTTCGTGGTGCATGACTGGACGCCGAGGATGGAAGGCTTCGCGGGCATTTACCAGCAGCGCGACCATTTGGCGGCTGCCGCGGTCGATTTGGTCGTCACGCAGCTCTCCCAGCACGAGCACGGTGTGCCTGCGGTGCCAAGGCAGATCATGATTCCACCGAAATGGATCGAAGGGCCGAGTATGCGGAGGGCAGTTTGAGGGCAGTGGAGGAGGTTTTTACTTGTCCCGCAGCCACATCTTTGTTCCAATCCGCGCTCTCAACCCTGAACCCATCTACTTCTCATGCCCCACGTCGAAACCAACGGTATCAAAATGTTTTATCAAGAACGCGGCAGCGGTGATCCGCTCGTTTGCATCATGGGCGTGACCGCTCCTGGCGGTGTGTGGGATGCGCATGCGCAGGCCTGGGAAAAACACTTCCGCTGCATCCTCGGCGATAACCGTGGTGTGGGCGAGACGGACAAGCCGGAGGGCCCTTACACGACGGCGATGATGGCCGATGACTACGCTGGTCTGATGGACAAGCTCGGCATCAAGCAGGCCCGCGTGGTGGGCTGCTCGCTCGGCTCCGTGATCGCTCAGCAGCTTGCTTTGCGGCATCCCGAGAAGGTGAAAAGCATGATTTTGATGTGTACCTGGGCGCGGCAGGACCGCTTCGGCCTTTACACCTGGCAGCACCTCATGAAGGCGAAGGCGGACATGCGTCCCGAGGACTTTATGCAGTGGATTCAGATGCTGATCTTTACGAAGCCGTGGTTCGACAACGACGACTGCTGGAACAACATGCAGCAGGGCCTCAAAGACGCGGCCATCAATTCCGCCCCGCAGCCGCTGCATGCCACGGAAGCTCAAAGCGCTGCCGCCATCAGCCACAACACGCTCAACGAACTTAAGAACGTGGAATGCCCCACGCTCGTCATTGGAGGCAAAAACGACACCTTCACGCCCCGCTGGATGAGCGAGGAAGTGGCCGCTGCTATCCCCGGCGCGGATTTGCACCTCTATGACAATGCCGGCCACGCCTTCCACTGGGAGTGCCTGGGCGATTTCAATCCCCGCACGACCGAGTGGCTCTTGAAGCATTGATCCTCCTCCAAATGCCCGTTGCAAAACAAGCCTGACACGCCCTATTCGCCTGCCTCAACCCGCAAACAGACCTATGAAATCAATCGCACCGACTCTCGCCGCCATCGCCCTCGCTTTCGCTGGTCTGGCCGGTCCAACCTCAGCCCAGGAAAAAACCGTGAGTGACGCCAAACCCGTAAAAATCGTGATGGAAACCAGCAAAGGCACCATCGAACTCGAACTCGATGCCGCCAAGGCTCCGAAGACTGTCACCAACTTCGTCAGCTATGTGAAGAAGGGCCACTATGATGGCACCATCTTTCACCGCGTGATCCCCGGATTCATGATCCAGGGCGGTGGATTCACCGCTGACATGCAGCAGAAGTCCACCGATGCCCCCGTCGAAAACGAGGCCAAAAACGGACTCAAGAACGTCCGCGGTGCCATCTCCATGGCCCGCACGAGCAATCCGCAAAGCGCCACCAGCCAGTTCTTCCTGGTTCATCAGGATAGCGCTTTCCTCGACTACCCAGGCCAGGACGGCTGGGGCTACTGCGTCTTTGGCAAGATCTCGAAGGGCCTCGATGTGCTCGACGCCATCGCCGCAGTGAAGACCACGAACGCCGGCATGCACCAGAATGTGCCCGCTGAGCCAGTGCAGATCAAAACAGCCAAGGTTTCCGAGTAACACGAGCCTCGAAACGTTTCACGATGCCGGATGGGGAAACCCGTCCGGCATTTTTGTTCCCTTCGCTTCCTTCATCGCCCTCAATTCCTTCAACAATAAGCGTTCGACATTCAGCAATCGACATTCCGAGCGCCGCGAAAGCCCTCAACCGCAGATTGATGAACTCTGATTGCTGATTGTTGAAGTAAACCAGCCGCTTGATTCAGTCCGAAACCCAGTCATCTCCTTCCTCCCATGTCCCTCCCCCTCGAAGATCTTTTCAATGATGTCATCGGTAAATCCATGCGCGGCCTCAGCCTCAGCGAGGCGGATGTGGCTGCGAAGGCTGGCGTGAGCGCCGAAGCCGTGGCCGCAGCCAAAGGCGGTGCCGTGGATGATGCCGTCCTGGCAAAAATCGCCCCGGTATTGGGTCTGGATGCCGCTTCGCTCATCACGATGGCTCACAACGGCTGGATGCCAGATGCCGTTTCCCTGCCCGGATTGGCTCAATTTAACACGACCTACCACGACATGACGGTGAACGCCTACCTCGTGTGGGATGAGCAGACGAAAAACGCCATCGCTTTCGATACCGGAGCGGATGCGCAGCCGATGATCGACTTCATCAAGGAGAACGGCCTCAAGCTGAGCCAAATCTTCATCACCCACACGCATCCCGACCACATTCTCGATCTCGCTAAACTCTCCGGCGAAGGTTCGGTCTTTGCTTCGGTCAATGCCAAGGAGTCCTGCGCCGGGGCGAAGACCTTCTCGCTCGACGAAAAACCTTCCTGGCAGGTCGGCGGGCTCCAAATCGAGCCTCGGAGCACCTGGGGACATTCCAAAGGCGGCATCACCTACGTCGTCAGCGGACTGGCAAAAACGGTCGCCATCGTCGGCGATGCACTTTTTGCCTCCAGCATGGGCGGTGGCATGGTTTCCTTTGCTGAGGCGCTCGCGACGAACCGGAAGGAGATCTTCTCGATGGCCGATGAAACGGTGATTTGCCCAGGTCATGGCCCTCTCACCACCGTGGGTGAGGAGAAGGCGCACAACCCGTTCTATCCCGAGTTCAAAGCCTGAGCAGGCTGCTTTACTGGATGAAGTAAAAGTGGCGGGTGTTCAGCACGGCCCAGAGGGCATCGCCTTGGTTTGTGACGGTGTTTTTGTCCACGATGCCTTTGAGCAGGTCCTGCTCCTCGGCGGTGGCTTTGCGGCTGAAGAGGGCGAGGTAGATGGTGTCGATGGTCTGCTCCGCCGTTTCCGTCTTGCGGATGGAGCGGGAGATCATCGTGTAGGGATTCATGAGGCTGGTGAAGGTTTTGCCGTTCAATAACATGAGGGCCTGGCCGACGGTGGCGTCATCGCTGGCGTTTTCGACGAGTTCGCGGTCGCTCTGGCCGAATTCGCGGAGGAAGTGGCCGTTCGGCGCGGGGCTGCGGAGATCGGCGGAGCGGATCATGTAGGTATCGCGGTAGTTTTCCCACGCCTTTAAAGAGGCGAGTTCTTCTTTGGTGTCGGCCTTGAGGTTTTCAGCGTCGCGTTTGAGGCGGGTTTTTTGTTGTTCGGTGAGACGGGTGCGGAGGCCTTTGTTGTAGATGTCCAAGGCTTCGTCGAGCGAGAGGTCCTTGCCATCTTTGCCCTTGATGGCGGCGGCGATCTCCTTGGCGAACTCTTCGTCCTTCACCTGCTCGTCGAGTTTTCCTTCGCGGGCCAGTTCGGCGAATTTTTTGAAGCCGGTGCTATAGACGATCTCCTCGGCGGCCTCGTCGATGGCTTTGCGTTGGTTACTCACGACCTTCTTGGCGGCACGGATGGCGTCTTCATCTTTGTTTTTGCTGGCCTCGGTGAGTTGCTCCTGGGCTCTGCGCACATCGGCAGCGAGCTGTTTCTGCTTCAAGGCGACGGCGGCGGTGGCTTTGGTGAGTTCTTCAGGCGTCAGCGCATTGAGCGAGCGGTCGAGCCACTCGATTTTGCGGATGGTGGAGTCGCGGTCGATCTTGGACTGAATGCTGGGCGTGTCGGCATTGGGTTTGTAAAGCGTGACCATGCTGTCCCAGATCTGCTCGGCGCTCATGCGGCGGAGGAGCGGGCCAGGGAAGTGGTAGAGCTCGCCCAGCTCGACATCCTTGGTGTAGGCGGCACGCTGGTAGGCGGCGCTGTTGTAGATCACACTCAGGAAGGCTTTCATGTCGTAGTTCAGGTCCTTCATGGTCTGTTCAAGGAAGGACATGAGGGCGGGATTGCTCGGCACGGTGGAGTCCGTGATTTCATCGACCGGCTCGATGAGGCCCATGCCCATGGCCTTTTTCCAAAGGCGATTCGCGATGACGAGGGTGAAGCGGGGATTGTCCTTCGAGGTCATCCAGCCTGCGTAGGAATCGACGGGCTTTTCATCGCCTTTGACGATCTTGCCATCTTTGGAGAAGGCGGCCGGGATGAAAGGGGAGATGACGGACTTCGGCTTGGCGTCGGTGTATTGATAATCGTGGGGCAGGGGGAGCGCTTTTTTGTCCGAGTGGTCGAGGACGGTGTTGTAGCGCAGAGGGCGGAGGATCTCGCCCATGGCCTTGCTCATGTCCTTGCGCTCGATGCCTTCAGGAATGAGGGCGGTGAGTTCGGCCGAAGGTTTGGCCTTCTTGCCCTTGGTTTTCGCGCCTTTGTCACCATAACCGCCGCCGAAGACGCCCGCGAGCAGGGGATTGCTGAGGCCGTTCGTGCCGGTCATGCCGTAGGTGTGGGCGGCCATTTGGTAGTAGTCCATCTGGGTCCACTTATCGAAGGGGTGATTGTGGCACTGGGCGCAGACCATGCTGGTGCCAAGGAAGACCTGCGTGGTGACCGCCATGTTATCGAGCGGCATGTTGTAATCGCGGAGGTAGAAGCCCACCGCGCCATTTTCATACGTCTTGCCATCGGCGGTGACCATCTCACGCACCATCTGGTCGTAGGGCATGTTTTTGTCGAGCGCCTGCCGCAGCCAGGTGGCGTAGGCGGCACCGGCGGGCTGGCTATTGCCCACGGAGAGCTGCGAGCGGAGGCGCAGGATGTCCGACCAGTAGTTGAAGTAGTTTTGCGTGTAGCCATCGGAGGCGAGGAGCTCTTCGATGAGCTTCGCCCGCTTGTCGGCGGCCTGATCGGCGAGGAAATCCGTGGTCTCCTTGATCGAGGGAATGCGGCCGGTGACATCCAGATACACTCGGCGCACAAAAACCTCGTCGCTGGCCTGGGCATTGGGCTGGAGTTTCTCTTTCGCGAGCTTGGCGAGGATCAATTCATCGATTTTGGCCGCCGTGGCCTTCAGATCGGGCGCGGCGCTGGCAAGGCCGGAAAGGGCAAAAATGGCCACAAAGCTGAAAAGGGGGATTTTCATGGGGGGAACGGAGGTTTTGGGGGTATTGACTGCGCGAAAACGATGCCACTTCTGGCCTCTTTCACGATCTCGCCGGTGATTTGTGCCACGATGTCCTTCCCAAGCGGAAAAAACTTTGACAAACAGGGCAGTCTCCCGTCAAAATCTCTTCCTCCTATGAAATTGATTTTCACTCTCGCCCTCGCGGCTCTTCTTGCCTCATGCATGCCTTTTTCGCCGAACACGACCATCGGTGGTCGTCAGGCCAGTGGGGCTGATGCTTTTGCTCCTTACGGTGGCCAGGATGATGTCGGCAATGGCGGTAGTGTCTTCGGCAGCCTCAAAAATTCCGAAGACCCTAATGCCGAGTTCGTGAAGCGCTCCCGTGCCCGCTACGGCACACTCTTCCTGGCCGAGACAAAGCCTTGGATGGTGGGCAGCGTGCAGGAGCAGTATCCTCGTAAATACGCCCTCCCCGGCTCTGGCTGGAAAGGCGCCGCTCCGCAGACGCCCGTCATGGATAGCTACAGCATGGGCTCCGGTGGCCGTGCTTCTGCCACGAAGTAATCGCTCGTGTTATCATTTTCTCCCACGGGAGCGGTCCTCAGGCCGCTCCCGTTTTTTTTGGAGTGTGAATAAACACCCACAATGTGAATAAACCCTTGCCGCGATATTCACTCTCTGACAGTCTCCGGCAATTACCGTGATTCATCCCAATAATCACAGCACTGGAACGGCACGCTTGGCACAGTCACTGCGCCACAAAGCTACCGACCCAACCCGCCATCGAACACCGATGGCACAACCACCCTCCAACCCATCATGGACCGCGACGACCATTCTAACGTAGTCAGCTCGACCCTCATCGAATCCCGCCCTGCCAGCTCCGGTTCACAGCCCCCTTCGCCCCCCTTGCCTACCAAATCCGCCTCCTCCCGCCGAAAGCGTCCCGCCCGTTCCCCTGAAGCCGCCGTCGGCACCAAGACCTTCGTTCTCGATACCAACGTCCTCCTCCACGACCCCGCGTGCATCCACCGCTTCGAGGAGCACCACATCTGCATCCCTGTGGATGTTCTCAGCGAGTTGGACCGCTTTAAAAATGAGATGACCGAACGTGGAGCCAATGCCCGCGAGGTGCATCGTGCACTCATGCAGATGTTTCCCGCCGGAGCGGATGTCACCCACGGAGTGGCCACGCCCGGAGGCGGCCGCATCCGTATCGCCGTCTATGATCCCGGCGAGGCACGGAAGCACGCTAGCATTACCGCTTTCGAAGGTATCTTCCACGATCTCGACAAGGCCGATCATCGCATCATCGCCTGCACGCTACTCCTCCGCGAGACCTTGAAGATGCCCGTCATCCTCGTGAGCAAAGATTTAAACATGCAGCTCAAAGCCCGCGCCGTGGGCATCGAGTGCGAGGATTACCTGCATGACAAGGTCGCTCCGCGTGAGGTCTCGAATTTCGAGATCGCCCGCATCGAGGTCACCGGCCACGAATTGCAGCGCTACGCCAGCAGCGGCCGCCTCTCCATCTCGGATGCCCGTGTGGCCGCGCTCGCGGTGAATGACTTTGCTCTGCTTTCCGCCGGTGAAAAAGCCACCATCCCCGCCCGCTTCAGCGTTCAGGGGGAATTCGTCCGCCTGCGGGCACCTGAGTGCATCAAAGTAGGGCAGGGCCACTCCATCAAG
The DNA here is from genome assembly GCA_040381795.1 of Verrucomicrobiaceae bacterium. Lineage (GTDB taxonomy): Bacteria > Verrucomicrobiota > Verrucomicrobiia > Verrucomicrobiales > Verrucomicrobiaceae > Prosthecobacter. Next base: position 8,543 of record JBEIGR010000003.1, read on the forward strand.
CCGATGAACCTCGGCCAGGTCTGCCTCCTTGATGCCTTGCTCGATCCCGAGATCAGCCTCGTCACCTGCTACGGCCAGGCCGGCACCGGCAAGACACTCCTCGCCGTGGCCGCTGGCCTCCAGCAGGTCTTTGATCGCACCTATCAAGGCCTCACCGTCAGCCGTCCCATCGTCGCCATGGGGCAGACAGTCGGCTTCCTACCTGGTTCGCTCCAGGAAAAGATGCGTCCGTGGTTGCAGCCTGTCTATGACGCGCTCGATCTCCTCATGCGGCCCGTCGAAAACACGCAAGGGCCTGCTCGCAAGAAGCAAAACCGCTTCATGCCTGATCCCGCCAAGATGCAGACGCCAGCCGCTCCCTACGACCACCTCATTCAGTCGGGCGTCATCGAAGTGGAAGCCCTCTGCTACATTCGCGGTCGCAGCATTCCTGATCGCTTCTTCGTGCTTGATGAGGCGCAGCAGCTCACGCCGCTGGAGGCCAAGACCATCGTCACCCGCATGTCCCGTGGCTCAAAGCTCGTCCTCGTCGGTGATCCCGCGCAGATCGACAACCCCTACGTCGATGCCCGCAGCAACGGTCTCGTGTACACCCGCCAGCGCATGCGCGGCCAGCCCTTCGCCGCCCACGTCCCACTGGTCAAAGGTGAGCGCAGCCCGCTCGCCGAAGCCGCCGCGAGGTTGCTTTAAGCATCTGCATTTCCCCGCGTCCGATACGTCGGCAGTCGCAGCTTCCACTTCATCGCCACCAGGCGCATGACGAGAATGACCGTCATGCCGATGTACCGATGCGTTTCGGAAGGTGGCAGCCATTCGCGCAGCGCTACAAACACCACCGCGCCCGCGAAAACCGCCGTCGCATAAAGATCCACATCCGCTTGGAACACCCAGGGGATCTCGCGGCGCAGCACATCACGCAGAATGACGCCTGCCAATCCCGTCACGATGCCCAGCAGTAACGCCACGATGCCCGGTTTGCCGAAAGCGAGCGCCTTCTGCGTCCCTGCGATGCCAAACAAGGCCAGCCCAAACGCATCCGCCAGGTCCAGAAGCCGCTAGGGCAGATGCGTGAATCGCACGATCACAAACGTCACCGCCGCTGCGACTAGCGCCGTCCACACTAACTGCGGCTGCTCGATCCAAAACACCGGCCGCACGCCCAAACAAAGATCGCGAACCGTCCCGCCACCCACCGCCGTGACGAGTGCCAGCACCATCACACCGAAGGGCTCAATGCGCTTCCCCTCCGCTGCCAGCACCGCAGTGATCGCACAGATGGCCACGGCAAATTATTCGATCCAGGCAGGCATGTTCATCCAGCCATCGTGGCCAATTTTCTCCGAAAATCGAGCCAAGCCCGGCCTTCAGTCAAAAAATCGCCAAGACACCTCCCTGCACGCTCTTCACCATGCGGCATGAAAGCCCCGCTTTTCCTGCTGATCGCCGTTCACGCCCTCACCGGCCTTCACGCCGAGCCTGCGAAGCCCGATCCCGCCCAGCTCACCCTCGCTCGCATCTTCACCGATAAAGACTTCGACGAGGAAAAGATGCCCTCGCTCAAGTGGAGCAAAAAAAGCGCCTCCTACTTCACCCTCGAAAAGCCCGCTGAAGGCAAGGATCTCGTCCAAAACCATGCCGAAACCGGCCAGCAGACCATCCTCGCCTCCGCCAAGGATTTGACCCCGAAAGGCGAAAAGAAGCCACTCACCGTGGACAGCTTCGAGTTCAATGCCGACGAGTCCAAAGCGCTACTCTTCACCCACACCAAGAAAGTCTGGAGAAAAAACACCCGTGGCGACTACTGGCTTCTCGATCTTGCCACCAAAACGCTCACTAAGCTCGGCGGCGATGCCGCGCCCTCGACGCTCATGTTTGCCAAATTCTCTCCCGATGGCACCCGCGTAGCCTTCGTGCGCAAAAACAACCTTCACGTCCAAAACCTTGCCGACCTCAAAATCACCGCCCTCACCACCGACGGCTCCAATACCCTCATCAACGGCACCTCCGACTGGGTGAACGAAGAAGAGCTCAGCCTCCGCGATTGCTACCGCTGGAGGCCCGACGGCAAACAGCTCCTCCTATGGCAGTTCGACACGAAGGACGTGAAACGCTTTTGGCTCGCCAATCAAACCGATGGTGCCTACCAGCGCTTCACCACCTTTCCCTATCCTAAAGCAGGCGAAAAGAACTCCGCCACACGCCTCGGCATCCTCGCTGCCAGCGGCGGTGCCGTCACATGGCTCAAAGTCCCCGGCGATCCTCGTGAGCACTACCTCCCGCACGCCGAATGGACGCCCGATGGTAAAGCCGTGCTCCTTCAGCAGTTCAACCGCCTACAAAACACCCTCCGCGTCTTCCTTGCCGATCCCGCCACCGGCGAAACAAAGCTCATCCTCACCGAAACCGACCCCGCCTGGATCGACAACGACAACTCCATCCGCTGGATCGGCGACGACTTCCTCTGGCTCAGCGAGCGCACCGGCTGGCGTCACGCCTATCGCGCCACTCTCGCCGGCAAGCTCACCCCCATCACCTCAGGCCCCTACGACGTCATCGAAGTCAATGCCGTCAACCATGACAAAACTAGCCACCTCTACTTCTACGCCTCACCCGAAAACCCCACCCAGCGCTACCTTCTCCGCGCCAGCCTCGAAGGCGGCGGCGACGCACAGCTCCTATCCCCCGCCGATCAACCCGGCACTCACACCTACCAACTCAGCGAAGACACCCGCTGGGCCGTCCACACTCATTCCAGCTTCCACTCACCGCCCGTCGTCGATCTCGTCTCGCTTCCAGAGCATCGCCCGCTGCGCCCGCTCAAGCCTCAAACCAAGCTTCGCAAAAAACTCGCTGCCTTGAGCCTTCCCAAAACCGAATTCATCCGCGTGGACCTCGGCGGCGGCATCCAAGGCGATGCCTGGATCATGACCGCGGCGAAACTTGATCCTCAAAAGAAGCATCCGCTGCTCATGAACGTCTATGGCGAACCCGCCGGACAAACCGTCAAAGATGCCTGGGGCGGTCAAAAGATGCTCTGGCATGCCATGCTCGCCCAGCAGGGCTACGTCATCGCCAGCGTGGACACCCGCGGCACGCCGGCGCCCAAAGGCCGTGATTGGCGCAAGGCCGCGCACCTTCAGCTCGGCATCTTAAACGCTCGCGAAGAAGCTGCCGGCGTGCAGGCTTTGTTGAAGCAATTCACCTTTCTCGATCCCCATCGCGTCGGCATCTGGGGTTGGAGCGGCGGCGGCACCAGCAGCCTCGACGCCATCTTCCAGTATCCTGACCTCTACCGCACTGCCATCGCCGTCGCCCCCGTGCCCGACCGCCGCCTCTACGACACCATCTACGAAGAACGCTTCATGGGCCTGCCGAAGGACAACCTCAAAGCCTACACCGCCGGTTCCCCCATCACCCACGCCAAGTCCCTTCAAGGCCACCTCCTCCTCATCCACGGCACCGGCGATGACAACGTTCACTACCAAGGCGTCGAAAAACTCATCAACGAACTCATCACCCACCACAAGCCCTTCACCGTCATGCCTTATCCAAATCGCGATCACGCCATCAACACCGGCAAAGGCACCTCACGCCACCTCTACGAACTCATGACGAGCTATTTGAAGGAGCATTTGTAGCGGATTTTCACCGCAGCAGATCATGCCGCCGCTTCGCTTCATCGCGTTTGAAGATCGGACCGACCTCCACCACGCAGTTTTCGCCCTCAGCCTTCACCCACGCGCAATCCGGCGAGTCTGGACCGCCTTTGTCGGGGTAATAGGCATGCGCCTTCTTCAGCGGCACCTTCGTCCCGTTCAGCCTCGGCCAGCCGAAGGTCACATTCACCTTCGGGATGCCGGACTTCGGAATCTTCGAGGTGCTATACACCTCCACGAAGGCCGAATGCCTCTCCCAAAAGGCGAAATCCGTGCCCTCAAAGCGCAAGCTGCCCACCTCATGCACCGCACCCTTCACATCGCGGATCGTGCAGGTGAACCAGGTGCTTTCGCCCTCCGTCGCACCTTTGGTGATGCACCAAGTATAAGTCCCCTTTGTCCACGCAAACGGCCGCCGCACACTCGCGAACTCACCCTCGTAGCCCGCGCTCTCCACCAAACAATCCTCCGCCGCCGTGCGCACATGATCCAGCCCGATGGGCGTCGTCTTGTCGCTCGACCAGCGTGAAAAGATGCCGCCCTTGCCGCGATGCACACGCTCGCGGCTCTCCTTGTTCGCCCAGCCGTTGATATTCGTCTGAAGGCCTCCGTAGAACTGCAAGCCATTGATCTTCGCGATCCCGCACGGCGAGATGTACAAGTTGTAATCGCTCGGCACATCCCGGTCGATCGTCACATCGACCTCCAGCCTCGTGAAATGCTTCACTGGTCCCTCAAAGTCCCACCACACATTCGCCACATGCCACGGCAGCGGTGGCAGATTTACACCCGCAGATTTTGCCATCATTTCCGGTGAAGGTTGCTGGCACAAATCCTCCGCGTGAAGGGCGAAGGCAGTTATCGAAATGATGAGGAGTGTTTTCATGGCTTGCGTTCGGTGGCTTCGATCAGCTTCGGCGTGACGATATAGTCTGGCTTCGCGCTGCTGAGCTCCATTTCCTAATCGTTGTCTCATAAAAGGGCGCGAAGAACGTTGGAAGGAATGTGATGCGGTCGCGAAGCGTTGTGAAGTAGGACCGCTGACGAGCAAGTGTTAAGGTAACAGCAGCAAGAATGAGATACGATTGATCTTCACAGCCAAATTTCTCGGTTTCAGATCGTAGAAAGCAATGATGGAGCGTTTGAATACAAACTTCGTCTCGCCAATCGGTGTATGGGTTGATACAAAACATTCAAAAAGCTGAATTAAAGCCTTGCGCATCTTCAGGCACTCGCCAAGATCCGCGCTCCCAAGCCAGGTCCTCTCCCCAGAGACCGGCAATGTTTCACCTCGGTGATTCATGCGATTATCGGAGCCAGAACCGGAAAAATCTGTGCCGCAGACCCTTCAGTGGGTGGTGGTACTGTCATTCGGAACCGAAACCGGTCATTGCTCCGAAAGCAGTTCTTTTTTAACCACCATGCCCACAATCAATCAACTCGTCAGACACGGCCGCAAAGATAAAGCGGTGAAGTCAAAGTCGCCCGCGCTCGCTAAGTGCCCGCAGCGCCGTGGCGTGTGCCTCCAGGTGATGACCCGCACGCCGAAGAAGCCGAACTCAGCTCTTCGCAAAGTGGCGAAGGTTCGCCTGACAAATGGGTATGAAGTCATCGCCTACATTGGTGGTGAGGGTCACAACCTTCAGGAACATTCTATTGTGCTGGTTCGCGGCGGTCGTGTGAAAGACTTGCCGGGTGTGCGCTACCACATCGTTCGTGGTACTCTCGACTGCCTTGGTGTCGATGCTCGCCGTCGTGGCCGCTCAAAATACGGCGCTAAGCGTCCGAAGCCCGGTGCTGCTGCCGCTCCTGCGAAGAAGAAGTAAATTTCGTCACCCCTCCTGTTTCACCCTTTTCCTCCTAACGACCATGGCCCGCAGAAAGCGCGTTTATAACAAGGAAGTTCATAAAGACAGCCGCTATGATAGCGAGCTAGTCTCTAGCCTCATCGTTCGCGTGATGCAGAGTGGCAAGAAAGCCCTCGCTGAACGTACCGTCTATCGTGCGATCGATATCCTCAACGAAAAGAGTGACAGCGTTCATCCGCTTGAGCTTTTCAATCGTGCCATCGAGAACGCGAAGCCTCGCGTTGAAGTGAAGGCTCGCCGCGTGGGTGGTGCTACCTATCAGGTGCCGCTGGAAGTCTCCCCGGCTCGTCAGGTGGCATTGGCAATGCGCTGGATCATTGGATATGCCCGTGGCCGCAAAGGTCAGCCCATGTTCAATGCGCTCGCCAATGAATTGAAGGATGCCGCACAAGGGCAGGGGAATTCCGTCCGCAAGCGTGACGATGTCCACAAGCAAGCGCAAGCTAACCGCGCCTTTGCTCACTTCCGCTTCTAATTCCTAGATTTTTAGATTTTCGTTTCCCATGTCTGTCAATTCCCCCAATCGCGAATATCCGCTCGAAAGAACCCGTAACATCGGTATCTGCGCTCACATCGACGCAGGCAAAACCACGCTGACCGAGCGTATCCTTTTCTACACCGGCATGATCCACAAGATCGGCGAGGTGCATGACGGCGCGGCTACGACCGACTGGATGGAACAGGAAAAAGAGCGTGGTATCACGATAACTTCAGCCGCAGTGACTGCTCGCTGGAAGCAACTCAAGGAAGAGGGCATTTTCAAGCTTCGTGAACTCGAAGACATTCGAGTCAACATCATCGATACCCCCGGTCACGTTGACTTCACCGCTGAGGTGGAACGTTCTCTCCGCGTGCTCGATGGCGCGATCTTCGTGCTCTGCGGTGTGGCTGGTGTGCAGCCGCAGTCTGAGACAGTTTACCGTCAGGCTGAGAAGTATCGCGTTCCTCGTATTGCCTTCGTAAATAAGATGGACCGCACAGGTGCTAACTTTGACAACGTGGTCGAAGATGTGCGCAAGAAGCTCGGTGCCAATGCTTGGCCGATCCTCATCCCCATCGGTGCCGAAGAGAATCTCATCGGTCAGATCGACGTGGTGAACCAGAAAGCCATCATCTACAATGATGACGAGAAGTTTGGCTCCAAGTACACCGTCCGTGAACTCCAAGGCGAAGAAATCGACAAGGCCAAGATGGCTTATGACGGTCTCGTTGAAGAGATTTGCAATCAGGATGAAGAGATGGGGATGATGTTCCTCGAAGAGAAGGCTATCACGATCAAAGATGTGAAAGAAGCTCTTCGCCGCACGGTGATCGCCAATAAGATCATCCCAATGGCTGGCGGCTCTGCCTTCAAAAATAAAGGCGTGCAGTATCTCATCGACGCCGTGATCGACTACCTCCCGGGCCCCCTCGACATCGAGCCGCAGACCGGTCAGCTCGTGGACGATCCTGAAACGAAGGTTGAAGCTCGTCCTGATGACAATGCCAAGTTCTGCGCCCTCGGTTTCAAACTCTGGTCTGACAAGTTTGGCCGCTTGGTTTTCTTCCGCGTCTATTCTGGCTGCGTGAAGAAGGGTGACACCATCTACAATCCCCGCACTCGCAAGTCGGAGCGTGTTGGCCGTCTCATCCAGATCCAAGCTAGCGTTCATAAAGACATCGACTGTTGCTATTCGGGTGACATCGCCGCCCTCGTGGGTGTGAAGGACGTCCGCACGGGTGATACCTTCTGCGATGAGGACCTCGACATCCTGCTCGAGCCTCCGACCTTCCCAGAACCGGTTATCTCTATGGCTGTAGAGCCAAAGACCAAGGGCGATCAGGAAAAGATGGGCAATGCCCTTCAGCGCCTCTCGGAAGAAGACCCGACCTTCTTCGTCAAGACCGACGAAGAAACCGGTCAGGTCATCATCGCCGGCATGGGCGAGTTGCATCTCGAAATTCTCTGCGACCGCCTCAAGCGCGAGCACAAGGTGGAAACCAACACTGGCAAGCCGCAGATCGCTTACCGTGAGACCCTCACCCAGGCAGCTGGTGGCGAAGGTAAGCTCGTTAAGCAGTCCGGTGGTCGTGGTCAGTATGGCCACGTGGTCATCAACGTCCGCCCTGGCGAAAAAGGCAGCGGCATCGTCGTCGAAAACAAGGTCGTCGGTGGCACCATCCCGAAAGAATTCATCAACCCAGCCAAGAATGGTTGTATCGAAGCTGCCCTCAATGGCATCATCGCAGGTTATCCGGTGATCGACATGCACATCGAGCTGATCGACGGATCGAGCCACGACGTCGATTCCAACGAAAACGCCTTCAAAATGGCCGGTATCTTCGCGGTCAAAGACGCTCTCAAGAAGGCTAAGTGCATCCTCCTTGAACCGATCATGGCCGTGGAAGCTAGCACGCCGGAAGACTATCAGGGTGACATCCTTGGTGACCTTAACCGTCGCCGCGGCAAAATCCAAGGCATGGACATGCGCGGTGCGACCGCGGTGCTCCGCGCTGAAGTGCCCCTCGCCGAAATGTTTGGCTATTCCACTGCCATCCGTACCCTTTCTTCTGGTCGTGCTAGCTACAGCATGCAGCCCTCCCACTTCGAACAGGTGCCGCAGCAGATCGTCGAGCAGATCGTCGAGCAACGCGGTGGTGGCAAATCCTGATCTTAAACCCTTAGCGAAACCCTTTTAACCTCTCAGAACCGTCATGAGCAACCAGCGCATCCGCATCCGACTCCGCGCCTACGACTATCGCACGCTTGATAAAAGCACTGCGGACATCGTCGAAACCGCCAAGCGCACCGGCGCCCGTGTCGCGGGTCCGATTCCTCTGCCCACCCGCATCGAGAAGTTCACCGTGAACCGCTCCCCGCATGTGGACAAAAAGTCGATGGACCAGTTTGAGCTGCGCACCCACAAGCGCCTCCTCGACATCGTCGATCCGACCGCCCGCACTGTGGACGAACTCAAGAAGCTCAATCTTCCTTCCGGTGTGGACATCACGATCCGCATCTAATTTTCACAACGAGAACCCCCTAAAATCATCCCCACGGAGATAACCATATGAGTCTCGGACTAATCGGCAAAAAACTCGGCATGACAAAAGTGTACACGGACAAGGGCGAGGCAGTCGCCGTGACCGTCGTGGACGTCAGCGGAAACAAAATCATCCAGGTCAAGCGCAGTGACGGCAAGGACGGCTATACTGCCGTGCAGGTCGGCTACGGTGAGCAGAAGGAATTCCGCATCACTAAACCCCTCATGGGCCATTTCAAAAAGCACGGCTCCACCGCGAAGAAAATCGTGAAGGAATTCCGTCTCACAGGAGATGACCAACTTCCAGCTGCGGACGCCAAATATGACGCTAGCTTGTTCACCAACGGTCAGATCGTCGATGTCATCGGCACGACAAAAGGCAAAGGCTTTCAGGGCGTCGTGAAGCGCTGGAATTTCGCCGGCCAGCCTCAGTCTCACGGTCACATGATGCACCGCCGCCCTGGCTCCATCGGTTGCCGACTCACCCCAGGTCTCGTCTGGAAGAATCAGAAGATGCCTGGTCATGATGGTGTGGATCGTCGCACCACACAGAATCTCGTCGTCGTGCAGAGCCGTCCTGAAGAAGGCCTGCTGTTCATCAAAGGCTCCGTTCCCGGTAACAAAGGCAGCATCGTCGTGGTGCGCCCCGGCAAAAAAGCGGTCGCTAAATAATCACCCCGAGGAACTGAATCATGTCCGCCCAAGTTCTCACTGCCGATGCCGCTAAAGCGGCCCAAATCAACCTCACTGAAGGTCATCAAGGCTCTCAGGCCCTTCACGAAACCGTGGTCGCCTATCGGGCGAACCGCCGTCAAGGAACCGCCTGCACCAAAAACCGCTCCGAAGTCTCTGGCTCTGGTAAGAAGCTCTGGAACCAAAAAGGCACTGGTAATGCCCGTATGGGTTCCAAGCGCTCTCCGATCTGGAGTGGTGGTGGTGTCGTCTTTGGTCCTCGCCCTCGTGACTACTCGAAGAAGACTCTCAAGAACGTCAAAAAGCTGGCTCTTCGCGCCGCTTTGACCGCCCGCATCAATGATGGTGCTGTTCTCACCGTGGGTGATTTCGCCATCGCTGATGGTAAAACGAAATCCTTCATCTCTGCCGTGAGCAAGCTCTCCACCGCGAAGAATGTCCTCCTGCTTGGCAACAAGTTCGATGAGATCACCTTCCGCGCTGCTCGCAACGTCCAGAACGTACAACTCATGGCCGCCAGTGATGTGAATGCCGAGAACCTTCTTCGCTACCAGGCCATCGTTGTGGCCGGTGACGCCCTCCAAACCCTTGCCCTGAGGACCGCCTGATATGAGAGACCTTCATAAAGTGATTCAGACCATCCGCCTCACTGAGAAAGCCACACTTCTCAGCGAAAAAAACAACGAATACGTCTTCCGAGTCGATCCCCAGGCCACGAAGATTGATATCAAGCAGGCTGTAGAGAAGCTTTTCGGCAAGAAAGTAGATGGCGTCCGCACCTTGAATGTTCTTGGCAAAGCCAAGCGTGAACGCAAGGCAGACTACGGCCGCACCAACCATTGGAAAAAAGCTGTTGTCCGCTTGAAAGCGGGCGAAAAGCTCGACCTCGCATGATCCTCCGCCGCTTCTAGGCAAACCTTTACCCTTACACGACCATGGCGCTGAAAACATTCAAGCCCCAAACTCCATCCAACCGCTACAAGGAGTGGAACTCATTCGACGAGATCACCAAAGATTCGCCGGAGAAGAGCCTCACCGTCGCCCTCCGCCGCAGTGGTGGCCGTAACAACACGGGGCGCATCACCTGCCGTCACATCGGCGGTGGTCATGACAAGCGTTACCGCCTGATCGACTTCAAGCGTCTCCGCCGCAACGAGGCCGCCAAGGTCATCGGTATCGAGTACGACCCGAATCGCTCCGCCCGCATCGCTCTCGTCGAGTATAAGGATGGTGAGCGTGCCTACATCCTTGCACCAGCGCAGCTCCAGCTTGGTTCTAGCGTCATGGCCGGTGAAAATGCCGCCCCCGAAGTGGGTAATGCCCTTCCATTGGCTAAGATCCCGCTCGGAATGAGCATTCATAATATCGAACTCGTCCCAGGACGTGGTGGCGTTGCAGCTCGTGCTGCTGGTCAGGCCGCTGTTTTGAATAACCGCGAAGGTGAATTCGCTCTTGTGCGGATGCCTTCTGGTGAAATTCGCAAAATCCTCGCTGTCTGCTACGCCACGATTGGTCAGGTAGGCAACATCGAGCACATGAATGTGGTTTCCGGTAAGGCTGGTCGCACACGCTGGCAGGGCGTCCGCCCAACCGTGCGCGGTATGTGCATGAACCCCATTGACCATCCGAACGGTGGTGGTGAAGGTCGTTCCAAGTCTGGTGGTGGTCGCCAGCACCTTCTCAGTCCTTGGGGGCATGCCAAAGGTGAGAAGACACGCAATAAGAAGAAGGCCACCGGCAAGCTCATCGTCCAGCATCGCAAAGGCAAGTAACCCACTTTTGACTCAACGAATTTTCTTATGGCACGTTCCCTGAAAAAAGGCCCCTTCATCCAGCAAGCCCTCCTCGACAAGGTGGACAAGATGAATGATTCCAAAGGCGGTAAGCGCCCCATCAAAACCTGGGCTCGCTCCTCTATGATCACTCCCGATCTTGTTGGCCACACCTTCCTCGTTCATAACGGTAAAGATTTCGTTTCCGTCTATGCAACCGAAAACATGGTCGGCCACCGTCTCGGTGAATTCGCTCTGACTCGTCTCTTCAAGTCCCACGGTGCCGTCACCGTCAAGGCTGCCAAGTAGTCTTCTTCTCTCTCCTCTAGCTCATGTCTCTCTTTTCAAGCGCACGTTACACCTTGGCACTGCTTCTTGCAGTTGGTGGTGTCGTGCGTGCTCAGAGTGATGTGAATCTTGAGCTTCGTGAGTTGCACACCACGCTCGCTGTGGCTGCTCAGAAGATCCAGAAACTTGAAGTCGATGCTGCTGCTTCGAAGAATAAATGCGATGCTCTCGCTCAATCCGCCTCTGCGGCAAACAACGAAGCGGGTGAATTCAAGGATCGCTATGAGAAACTTCGTGGCTTGCTCGAAGGTTTGGGCATCTCTGCCTTGGAAAGCTCCAAAGACCAAGCCCAGGAGCGTCTCCTCGCCGCATTGAGCGATCTTCGTATCGTTAAGCAGCAGCGTGATGAACTTGCCCAATCCCTCATGGTCGTGGCCGAAGCCAGTGTGAACCTCGCTCGTTCCGCTCCGAATGCCGATCCGGCTGCCGCTGACACACTGAACAAAACACTCACTGCCGCAGATGGCTTGCTGAGCAAGATCGGAAGTACTGCTCCAGTCGATGGCGCTCCTTCTGGCGATCTTCAAAACGCTCGTGTCGTTTCTTTAAAACCCGAACTCGGTATCGCCGTCCTCAGTCTTGGTCGTAGAGACGGCGTGAAGCCTGGTATGCCCTTCGAAATTTTCCGCGAAGACAAGCCTGTTGCGAAGGTGCTCATCACCGAAGTCCGCCAGTCTGTCAGCGGTGCCATCGTCCAAGAACTCGCCGACAATACGGATCCCGTCCGCGTCGGTGATCGTGGCCGAGCCGAGACCACTGCCTCCTCTTTCTAAAAACCCACCCTGCACACGAAGAAGCCTCTCCACGTTATGTCAGCCCCCACCGTCCGCTCCACATACAAGTATGCCCGGATCTCTCCGCAGAAGGCCCGCCAAGTCACCCGCGCCATCACTGGCATGCCCGTGAGCCAAGCCCTGAGCGTCCTTGATTTCACTCCAAAAAAGGGTGCTTTTCTCGTCGGTAAGGCTCTCCGCAGTGCCGTCGCCAATGCCGAAAACAATCACGAGCTCGACGCGTCTGAAATGATCGTCACCAGCGCCGTCGCCACTCCTGGACCTGCGCTTTCCCGTTTTATGCCACGTGCCCGTGGCTCAGGCGCTGCCATCAAAAAGCGCATGTCTCACATCACCGTTATCATTGGTGCCAAGCCTGATGACGAGGCTAAGCCGGAGAAGACCGCACGGCCCGCCAAAAAGAAGGCCGTCAAGAAATCTGCTGAATAAACCCTTTCGTCATTTAACACCTCGATACGCACCTTATGGGCCAGAAAGTCAATCCAATCGGTTTCCGCCTTGCCGTCTCAAAAGACTGGCGCTCCAAGTGGTATGCTCCGAAAAAAGAGTTCGCCGATTCTCTTCACAGTGACATCGCCATCCGCACCTACCTCAAGGAAAAGCTCATGCAGGCAGCCTTGGCGAAGATCGTGATTGAACGTGCCTGGAATCAAGTCCGAGTCACCCTTCACACCGCTCGTCCGGGCCTCGTGATCGGTCGTAAAGGGCAGGAAATTGAGGTGATGAGCCAGAAGATTTCCGAAATGTGCGGTGGTCGTCAGGTAAAGATCGATATCTTTGAGATCAAACAACCTGAGCTCGATGCCCAGCTTGTCGCTGAAGCCGTTACCGTTCAGCTTGAGCGTCGTATCTCCTTCCGCCGCGCCATGAAGCGTGCCGTGCAGACCGCTATGGACATGGGTGCCGAGGGCATTCGTATCCGAGTAGCTGGCCGTCTCGGTGGTGCTGACATTGCCCGTGCTGAATGGTACCGCCAAGGCAAAGTGCCGCTTCAAACTCTGCGTATCCCGATCGATTACGGCTTTGCCGAAGCTCGCACGGTGTATGGAATCATTGGCTGCAAGGTCTGGATGAACCGCGGTAATGCCCCTGAGAATTCCCGTCCGCGTGAAGAGCGTCGTCCGCGCCGCGATCGCAATGACGGTGGTGGTCCTGGTGGTGCCGCTCCTCGTGGTGGCCGTGCCCGCCGCCCCATGGGTGATGGTGCTCCCGCTCCCGCCGAAGCCCCTGCCGCTGCGTGATTTCAAATATCCATTTTCACCTTTCAAACTAGATCGTCATGGCCCTCCTCCCCAGCAGAACCAAATACCGAAAGCAGCAGCGCGGAAATCGCAGTGGCAATGCCACAAGTGGAAACAAGCTCGACTTCGGTGACTTCGGCCTTCAACTCCTTGAACGTGGCTGGATCAGAAATACCCAGATCGAAGCCTGCCGTGTAGCTCTCACCCGCTTTCTCAAGCGTAAAGGTAAGGTCTTCATTCGCATCTTCCCTCACAAACCCGTCACCCAGCGTCCGCCGGAAGTCCGAATGGGTAAAGGTAAAGGCGCCCCAGAATTCTGGGTGGCTGTTGTCCTTCCCGGCCACATGATGTTTGAAATCTCCGGCGTCAATGAAGCCACCGCCCGCGAAGCCTGCCGCCTAGCCGCCAACAAGATTGGCATCCGCAGCCGCTTCGTCACCCGTGAGTCCCTGCACAAATAACATTCGGAGAACCTAGAACCGCGAACCGAGAACCGCCCCATGAAGATCAAAGAACTCCGTGAATCCAGCGTCGAAGAACTATCCGCCCGCCGTCGCGAGCTGAAGCAAGAGGCTCTTAACCTGCGCATCTCTCAGCAGAGTGGCCAGCTTGAAAATCCCGCCCGTATCACCCTGATTCGCAAGGAGATTGCCCGCATCGAGACCATCATCACCGAGCGTTCCCGCGCTGCCGTCGTCAAGAAGGCCGCTTAATCCTCCGCAACAACCCTTTTATTACGTTACACATGAGCGAGGCCGCCACCACATCCGCCCCCAATGAAAAGAAGACCGTGCAGAAGACACGCGTCGGAGTCGTTACTTCTGCCAAGATGGTCAAAACCATCGTCGTTGAAGTCGAGCGCCGCGTGCCCCATCCTCGCTTCAAAAAGATTGTCCGTAAGACCTCCAAGTTTTACGCTCACGACGAGAAAAGCGAAGCCAAGGAGGGTGACAAGGTGCTCATTGCCGAGACCCGCCCTCTTTCCAAGCTCAAGCGCTGGAACCTCACTGAGGTTCTCAAGCACTAATACCGCCCCTTTTCAAGAATCCCATACCCCCGGAGGAACCGACTTATGCTTCAAATGGAATCCGAAATCCCGATCGCTGACAACACCGGCGCTCGAATGGCCGAGATGATCGGCGTGCTCGGCAAGAAAAACACTCGCTTCGCCTATGTCGGCGATATCATCACAGCCCACGTTCGGGAATCGACTCCGACTGCCGCCGTGAAAAGGGGTGAAGTCATTCGCGCCGTAGTGGTGCGCACCGCGCATCCGATCCGCCGCAATGACGGCTCTATCCTCCGCTTTGACAAGAACGCCATCGTCGTCATCGACAAGGACAATAACCCAAAGGGTACCCGCATCTTCGGCCCTGTCGCCCGTGAACTGCGCGACAAGAACTTCATGAAGATCGTTTCCCTTGCACCCGAAGTGCTCTGATTTAAACACATGAAAACCCACGTCAAAAAAGGTGATACCGTCACCGTCATCACCGGCGCTAGCAAAGGTAAGCAGGGCACTGTGCTCCAAGTTCTTCCCGCCAAGGGTCGCGTCCTCGTTGAGGGTGTAAACATGATCAAAAAAGCCGTCAAGCCTACCCAGCAGAACCAAACTGGTGGCCATGTTGAGAAGGAAGCGCCGATCGCTATCTCCAATGTGAAGCTTGCTGACGCACCGAAAAAAGAAAAGAAGGCTCCTGCGAAGAAAAAGGCAGTTGCTAAAAAGAAGTAAGACGCCATCCTCACGCCCCCATTTTTGCCTCCCCCGCCGCAACAAGCTTTGCTGTCATGAGCAGACCACGACGGAAAGGACGCACAGCCCGAAACTGATCCATGGAACCCGCCCTCAAAACCCTCTATAAAGAAAAAGTCAGTGAATTGAAGAGCCAACTCGGCCTCGACAACATTCACGAAGTGCCCAAGCTCGAAAAAATCGTCCTGAACTGCTCTGTCGGCAGCCAGGGAGAGCGCAAGCAGGCCATTGAAGATGCTGTGAACGAAGTGCAGCTCATCACTGGCCAGAAGCCCATCATCACCAAGTCAAAGAAGGCCATCGCCAACTTCAAACTCCGCGAAGGTGAAAATATCGGTGTGAAAGTCACCCTGCGTGGCAACAAAATGTACGACTTCATGATGCGTCTCGTGCGCACTGCTGTCCCCCGTGTGCGTGACTTCCGAGGCGTCGCCCCTCGTGCTTTCGATGGGCGTGGTAACTATACCCTAGGCATCAACGATCAGTCTATCTTTCCTGAAATCGAACTCGATAAGATCAAGCGCACGCTCGGCTTTGACATCACCTTTGTCACCAGCACCACCAATGACGACCATGCTCGAGAAATGCTGCGTGCATTGGGAATGCCCTTCCGCTCCATGGGTAAGAAAAAGAGCGATGATGCCGCCGCAGAAGGTAGCCAGGCAGCCTGACCCTGAATTTTAAACACCACGGACCCACCGCCACGTCATGACTGACCCGATTTCTGATTTTCTTACCCGCATCCGCAACGGCCTATCCGCCGGCCAGGAGCAGATCCTTGCACCCTTCTCCAAGATGAAGGCCGAACTCGCCCGTATTCTCAAGGAAGAGGGCTACATCTGGTCCTACGAGGTGGACACCAGTGCTGCCCATCCGCGGCTGAAAGTGAAGCTCAAATACACCGATGATACCACGCCGGTTATTCGCAAGCTCGAGCGTGTCTCGAAGCCCGGTCTCCGCAAGTATGTCTCCTGTGACGAGATCCCCCGCGTGCTCGGCGGCCTGGGTATTGCCATCCTTTCGACTTCGAAGGGCGTCATGACTGGTTCCCGCGCTCGAAAATCGAAACTTGGCGGTGAACTCCTCGCCTTCATCTGGTAACCCCCGAACCTGGAGCCTATCTCAACATGTCCCGCGTCGGCAAACTCCCCATTCCTCTTCCTGAAAAAGTCACCGTCAAAGTTGGTGATGATCGCAACGTGCACGTCAAAGGCCCCAAGGGCGAACTCAACTGGGTTCTTCCTCGTGGCGTGACCGTCACCGGCGATGCCAGCTCTCTCAGTGTCACACGTGAATCCGATGAGCGCACCGTCCGTGCCCTTCACGGCACCACCCAGCGCCTGATCACGAATATGATCGTCGGCGTCTCCCAGGGTTATACTCGGAACCTTGAAATCCACGGCGTCGGTTTCCGCGCAGCCGTGAAAGGAACTCACATTGATCTCCAACTCGGCCAGAGTCATGACCGCCTCCATCTCATTCCGAAAGGCGTGAAGGTCACTGTCACCGAAAACACCAAAATCAGCATCGAAGGTATCGACAAGCAAGTTGTCGGCCAGCTCGCCGCTGACATCCGCGCCTACTACCCACCGGAGCCTTACAAAGCCAAAGGCGTCCGTTATGTTGGCGAATACATCCGCCGCAAAGCCGGCAAGTCCGTCAAGTAACCCCTTCATTTTCGCCCGCAGACCATCATGGCCACTCAAAATCGCAAAGCCATTCGCGCTCGCATCCATGCGCGTATCCGCCGCAAACTCGGCGGCACCGCACAGCGCCCCCGCCTCGCCGTTTATTTCTCCAACTCCAACGTCTATGCCCAGATCATCGACGACGAGGCTGGCCAGACCATCGTTTCCGCTTCCACAAAGGAGAAGGGCTACGGTGCCGGTAAGGCCAATTCGGAACACGCCGCCAAGGTTGGTGCCGCTATCGCCGAACGTGCCGCTGCCAAGAACATCTCTGCCGTCGTTTTTGACCGCGCCGGTTTTACCTTCCACGGCAAAGTCAAAGCCCTCGCAGATGCCGCCCGTGAAAACGGCCTTCAGTTCTAATTCTCATCACCTCGCACTTTCCCCAAACGCACTGTATGGCCACTGAAACAGCAGCTCCTGCTACCGAAGAAATCGCAATTCCCGTCGAGGCTACTTTCGCCCCTAGCTCTGCTGCTCCTCAGCAGCGTGAATCCCGCGATTCCCGCAGCTCCGGCGACACCATCGAGAAGGTCGTTCACATCAACCGATGCGCGAAGGTCGTCAAAGGCGGTCGTCGTTTCAGCTTCAGTGCTCTCGTCGTCGTCGGCGATCAGCAGGGCAAGGTCGGCTGGGGATTCGGTAAAGCCAACGAAGTGGCAGATGCCATCAAAAAGGCCACCGAAAGCTCCAAGAAGAACATGGCGACCTATAACATCACCAATGGCACTATCCCACATGAGACCATTGGTGATCATGGCGGTGGTTATCTCCTGCTAAAGCCAGCCTCCCCAGGCACTGGCATCATCGCCGGTGGTGCAGCCCGTGCCGTCCTTGAGTGCGTTGGTGTCAAAGACGTGATCGGCAAGTCTCTCGGCTCTTCCAACCACGCAAACATCGTCAAAGCCACTCTGCATGCCCTTAGCACGCTTCGTCTGCCTGACGAAATCTTCCGCGCCCGTGGTCGTGAGCGGAAAACCAAGGCTCTCTAAGCCTTTAGAATTTCATCACCTAATTTTCAAAATTACATGCAGCTCCAAGACACACAAAACCGCCCCGGCGCACGTAAGCGCCGCAAGCGCATCGGCTGCGGAGAAAGCTCCGGCCATGGCAAAACATCCTGCAAAGGTCACAAAGGGCAAATGGCCCGTTCTGGTCGCGGTATCCGCCCCGGCTTTGAAGGTGGACAGATGCCGATGCATCGCCGTCTTCCAAAAAAAGGCTTCAACAATAGGGCTTTCCAGGATGCCATTGAAGTCGTGAACGTGGGCGAACTCAACAACGCCTTCGAAGACGGTGCCACCGTCGATGAAGCCTCCCTCCGTACTGTCGGCTTGGTTTCACGCAATTGCGATGAGATCAAGATCCTCGGCACTGGCGAGCTAACTCGCAAACTCACCATCCAGGGTGCAAAAGTCAGTGCCGCGGCCCGTGAGAAGATCGAGAAGGCCGGCGGCAGCATCGCCGAGTAATTCCCATCATTCCCAACCACTTTCGTGATGGGCCGGTTTCCATGGTGTTAAACCACCGCTTCTGGAGACAGGCCCATCGCCGCATCAAGACCACCCGCCGCCTATGATTTCAGCATTCGCCAACAGCTTCAAGGTCCCAGAACTGCGCTCCCGCATCCTTTTCACGCTCGCCATGATCGTGATCGTCCGCATCGGTACCCAGATCACTCTTCCCGGCATTGATCCCACCGTGCTCAGCCAGTGGATCACCGATAAGGCTGAGAATAGCACTTCCGCTGGTGCTCAGGTGGCCGCCCTCCTGAACATCTTCTCCGGCGGTGGCCTGCAAAACTGCGCTATCTTTGCCCTCGGCATCATGCCTTACATCAGCGCCAGCATCATGCTGCAGCTCCTCACTGCCGTGTGGCCGCCACTGACGAAGCTCGCCCGTGAAGAAGGCGGACGCCAAAAGATCACTCAATACACCCGCTGGGCCACGATCGTGCTCTGCGTGTTTCAGGCGTTCATGCTCGTGCAATCGCTCGCTGATCCGAAGCAGAACTACCTGATGCAAGGGCTCGGCCAGACGATTGAAACCATGGGTAGGCCTCTTGTGCCAAATTTCGGTTTCTGGACCTTTATCCTTCCTGCAGTCATCACCATTACCGCTGGCACGATGTTCATGATGTGGCTCGGCGAGCAGATCACCGAGCGCGGTATCGGTAACGGCACTTCCATTCTCATCTGCGTCAACATTGTCTCCGACCTTCCTGGAGCCTTCATCCAGGTTTGGAAGACTTACGTCGGTGGTGCGGATGCGGATCCTTCCAGCGCTGCCAAGCTACTCCTCCTTGTTGCCTTCATGATCATCGTGATAGCAGGGGTCATCGCTCTCACGCAGGCCACCCGCCGCATCGCTATCACTTACGCCAAGCGCGTGGTCGGCCGCAAAGTGTATGGCGGCCAGACGCAGTATCTGCCGCTGAAGATTAATTATTCCGGCGTGATGCCCATTATCTTCGCTCAGGCCATCCTGCTCTTCCCCACGCAAATCCTTGCCTCCTTCTTCAGCGATGTCGGCTGGATTCAAAGCCTCTCGATGACGCTCAGCACCGGTTTCTGGTATTACACCATCTCCGCCCTGCTCATCTTCTTCTTCAGCTACTTCTGGGTCGCCACTATGTTCCAGCCGCAGCAGATCAGTGAAGACCTCAAGAAATCCGGCGGCTACATCGCAGGCATTCGCCCGGGCAAGCCCACCGCTGATTTCCTCGACTTCACGATGAGCCGTCTCACCTTTGCTGGAGCCATCTTCCTCACAGCCTTGTACATCCTTCCCGGTATTACCAGCTCTGCCCTTGGTATCTCCGCCTCCGCTGCTCAGTTCCTCGGTGGCACCAGCCTTCTCATCTTGGTCGGCGTCGTGCTCGACGTGATGCGCCAAGTGGAAACGCATCTGCTGCAGAGCCATTACGACGGCTTCCTGAAGAAGGGACGCATCCGTGGCCGCTTTGATCGCCTTCAGCAGACCGGTGGTAAGGTGATGGACTCTACCACGCTCGTGTGGCTGTGGGTTGGCATCGCCCTCATCGTGCTGGTCGCCCTCGTGAGTTATCTCATCAACAAGTGAGTTTTTTTAACTGGCTCATGGGACTCGCAAAATCGGGGAACATCCCCATCCGCCACGGTCAGCAACAGGAATGTATTCGCAAAGCTGGCCAACTCGCTCGCGACATCTTACTGAAAACGGCTGCTGAGGTTCATGCGGGTGTCACCACCGGTGAGATCGATCGTTTTGCCGCCGCCGCCATGAAGGCCAGTGGCTGCACCAGCGCCTTCCTCGGCTACCGCCAGTTCCCAGGGAACATCTGCATCTCCATCAACGAAGAAGTCGTTCATGGCATCGGCGGTGCGCGCGTCATCCAGGATGGCGACATCGTCAAAATTGACATCGGCATCTACCGCGATGGATGGGTGGGGGACAATGCCCTCACCGTGCCCGTCGGCAATGTGAACAAGGAAACGCTCCGCCTGATGGCCGCTACGGAAGAGTCTCTTCACATCGCCGTGAACCACGCCCGTGATGGCTGGATGCTTGGCGATCTTTGTCACAGCGTCGAAAACCATGTCACAAAGCATGGATTCAGCGTCGTGCGTGAATTCGTCGGCCACGGTGTAGGTCGCAAGCTCCACGAAGATCCCCAAGTGCCGAATTTTGGCAAAAAAGGCGACCGCCCGCGCCTCAAGGCCGGCATGACACTCGCCATCGAGCCCATGATCAACATGGGCACCGAGAAAACCCGCATTCTTGAGGACAAGTGGACCGTCATCGCCACGGATCGCAAGCCCAGCAGCCACTACGAGCACGTCGTGCTCATCACGCCGCAGGAGCCGGAGATCCTCACCTATCGCAAGCGCATGTTCCCTAAAGGCGTCGAGGATCTCACGCCGCGCCCGATCAAGGATCTGTGGCCCTAAACCGGCTTCTCACCGTGTCCGCCGCTTCTTCCAGCTCCGACTATGCCCTGCTCGATAGCGGCGGTTTTCAAAAGCTGGAGCGTTTTGGCCCGGTGGTGCTCTCCAGGCCTTGTGCGCAGGCCGTGTGGAATCCTTCTTTGCCCAAACATGAGTGGCAGCAGGCCACTGCCACCTTCTTTCGTGATGGTGGCAATCAATGGCGCGGCCGCGACCGCCTTCCTGAATCCTGGGCCATTCAAGTCGATGGCACCCGTTTCCAGCTCAGCTCCACCGATTTCGGTCACCTCGGCATCTTTCCTGAGCAGCGTGATCAATGGCGTCGCATCCGCGAGGTATGCGCCTCGTATCAATCCAAGCATCATCGGGCCGCTCGCGTGCTGAATCTCTTTGCTTACTCCGGCGGCAGCACACTCGCCGCAGTGCATGCGGGCGCGGAGGTCTGCCATGTGGATGCCTCGAAGGGTATGGTCGAGTGGGCTCGTCAAAATGCCACGATCAATCAGCTTCAAGACCGACCCGTGCGCTGGATCGTCGATGATGTGACCAAGTTCCTCGAACGCGAGCTGCGCCGGGATCGGCGTTACGATTTGATCATCCTCGATCCTCCCAGCTACGGTCGCGGAGCCAAAGGAGAGGTCTTTAAGATTGAAAACGATCTGCCCAAGCTGCTCGCTCTGCTCGCGAAGCTCACCTCCGATGATCCACTCGGTGTGCTGCTCTCCTGCCACACACCTGAGCTCACGCCGATTTCACTGCATCACCTGCTTTTGCAGGCCTTTGGAGCACGCGGCGGCCATTTTGAGCAAGGGGAGATGCAATTGCTTGGTGCTGAAAACGTGCTGCCCGTGCCTAGCGGTGGCTTCTGCTGGTGGTTGAAGGATTGAAGAGGCTCACCAGCCGCCGCCGAGCGCCTTGATCAGCATCACCGTGGCTAGAAAACGCTCGCCTTGAATGCGCGTCAGTTCCTGGTCGGCACGCAGCAGCGTCCGCTGACCATCCAGCACCTCGTAGTAGGCCACCAGACCGGATTCGTAGCGCTTTTGGGAAAGCGCCAGGGCCTGGCTTGCTGAGGCCACCGTGGCATCCTGAGCAGCCGATTGGCGTTTCAGCACCTCGATGCCAGCCAGCGCATCCTCCACTTCACGCACCGCCGTGAGCACCGTGCTTTTATAAGTCGCCGCCGCTTGATCGTAGCGGGCCTGGCTGGCCTCAATGCCAGCCTTCACTCCGCCACCACGCAGCAGCGGCCATTCCACACCTGCGGGGCCGAGACCCCACACTCGGCTCGCCGCATCGGCGATCTTCCACGGATAACTCGTCTGTGTGCCGCCGGTGAGGCCAATGGTCACGCTCGGAAACAACGCCGCTTTCGCCACACCGATCTCGGCATTTAGCGCTGCCATCTGGCGTTCCGCACCTGCGATGTCCGGGCGTCGTTCCAAGAGATCGCTCGGCACTGATTTGGGAACCGAAGGAGGCTGACCGCTGATCGCATGCTCGGGTTGGTTGAATTGCGAAGGCGTGGTGCCCAGCAGCAGCGCCATGGCATGCTCCAGCTCCATGCGTGTGCGTTCGAGCCCGATGGCCTCTGCTTCCGTGGCATTCAGATCGGTCTCCGCCTGCGCCACATCCACCTGGGCGATGTCGCCCTGCTCAAAGCGAGTGCGGGCGAGGCTTACGGTCTTGCGCCGCAGTTCCAC
The DNA here is from genome assembly GCA_040381795.1 of Verrucomicrobiaceae bacterium. Classification (GTDB taxonomy): domain Bacteria; phylum Verrucomicrobiota; class Verrucomicrobiia; order Verrucomicrobiales; family Verrucomicrobiaceae; genus Prosthecobacter. Next base: position 31,008 of record JBEIGR010000003.1, read on the forward strand.
CGTGCGGCGCAGCAGGGCGATCTGCGCATCCTGCGTGCGCAGCGCGAAGTAATTCATCGCCAGCTCACTTTGAAGGCCAAGCAGCGACGTGTTTCGATTGGCCTCCGCCGCCTCGGCACGTTCGCTTCCGGCGCGGCTTTGATTCCGCAGGCGACCCCAGAAATCGAGTTCGTAGCTCAAATCCAAACCCGTGCCCAGCAGCGTGCGTGTGCGACCACCCGCGAATTGAAACTGCAAATTACTCGAGCCGCGACTGCGCTGCGCCGAGCTATTCAGCGTGAGGAAAGGAAAAAGGTTCGCCCGATCCGCTCGTGCTAGTGCCTGCGCTTCTGTCACGCGATGCATGGCCAGTTCGAGCGTGGGACTGTTGGCTTCTGCCTGCTTCATCAGGCGGGAGAGCCGCGCATCACCAAACGAACTCCACCACGAGCCGCGTTTGGCCTCATCACGCGGCGTCGCCGTGCGCCATGGGCCGCTGCGCTTAAAAGAGGAGGGCAGGGGAACAGCTGGCTTCAAGAAGGATGGAGCCAAATTGCATCCCGTGAGCGTGAGAAGGCCCAGCAAGGCCGCTGTTACCAGTTGTGTCGTTCTACCTGCATCCGTGTTTCGAGTCACCATGTTGAATGACTTCATTCCGAGCGCTTTGCATGTGATCTTTCCAAAGGAATGCTTTTTGAGCTTTCGAGGCAAAGCAGATGCTTCGAGAGCCGTAGAAGCTTCATGCCTCCTCTCGATACGTTTTCACGCCGTGACCTCCTCGCCCGCCTGGGAGGTGGTTTGGGATCGCTGGGACTTGTTTCGAGCCTCGAAGCCGCGGGCGGTCTGCCACGCGCAAATTTCGTCCCGAAGGCCAAACGCATCATTCACCTCTTCATGAATGGCGGTCCCTTTGGCCCTGACTACTTCGATCCGAAGCCCGCGCTGACGAAGTATGCCGGTCAGAAGCCCGAAGGCGCAGATCTACGCACGGAGCGGCCCACCGGCGGCCTGCTCGCCTCACCGTATGCCTATTCGAAGCACGGCCAGAGCGGCCTGGAGATCAGCGAGTTGCTACCAAACCTCGCCCAGCATGCCGATGACCTCTGCGTGCTCCGCTCCTGCCACACGGACAATCCCAATCACGGCCCCGCACTGCTGCTCATGAACAATGGCACCATGACCGAGCGGGTGCCCAGCATGGGTTCCTGGCTCAGCTACGGCCTTGGCAATGAAAACGCCAACCTGCCTTCCTTCGTCGTGCTGTGTCCTGGCAAGCCCGTGCGCTTCTCCATCCTTTGGAGCAGCGCCTTCCTTCCCGCGCAGCACCAAGGCGTTTACATCAATCACTCCAATCTCGCCCCCAAGCAGATGATCCCCTGGCTGACCAACAGCCGCCTGGCATCCAGCGACCAACGCCGCCAGCTCGATCTCCTGCAGACGCTCAATGCCGAGCACCTCGCCGCTCGTGGCGGAGCCGATGTCATGCTTAATGGCCGCATCCAGGCTATGGAAACCGCCTTTCGCATGCAGTCCGCGGCCACCGATGCCTTCGACGTGAATCTCGAGCCGCCCAAAGTCCGCGAGATGTATGGCACCAGCCATTTCTCCAACGGCTGCCTCATGGCCCGAAGGCTCGTCGAGCGCGGCGTGCGCTTCGTGCAGGTCTATTACGGCAACGGCCAGCCTTGGGACACTCATTCGAATCACGAAACCTCCACGCGAAAACTCGCCGCTGATATCGACCGGCCCATCGCCGCCCTCATCGCCGATCTCAAGCAGCGTGGCATGCTCGACGACACCCTCATCGTCTGGGGCGGCGAGTTCGGCCGCACGCCCGTCAGTGAGAACGGCAATGGCCGCGATCACAACCCGCATGGATTCTGCATGTTCTTCGCCGGTGGCGGCGCACGCGGTGGCACCGCCTACGGCCAGAGCGATGAATTCGGCTTCAAAGCCGCCGTGGACAAAATGCACGTCCACGACATTCACGCCACCATCCTGCACCTCCTCGGCATCGACCACGAACGCCTCACCTACCGCTACGCCGGCCGCGATTACCGCCTCACCGATGTACATGGCCGCGTGCCGCGAGCCATCGTGGGGTGAGGACCGAGAGTGATTTCACATTCAGACTCGAAATTCCTTCGCCGGGACTCCGTTTGTTGCCATCCTCCAGGCTCCTTTCCCGTCTTCCGCATGTCTTCTCCCTCCGCTCCCTCCTCCACCGGTCGTAACATGGCGCTCATCGCCGCTTTCTTGGGCTGGATGTTTGATGGGTTTGAAATGGGACTTTTCCCGCTGATCGGGAAACCGGCTTTGCAGGATCTCCTCGCGAGCACCGCGGCTCCCGAGGCGCTCAGCGCCACGCTGGATCGCTGGTTCAGCGTCATCATCGCCACCTTTCTCGTCGGAGCGGCCACGGGCGGTGTGTTCTTTGGCTGGCTGGGAGACCGGATCGGCCGGGTCAAAGCCATGTCCTTCTCCATCTTCACCTACGCCATCTTCACCGGCCTGTGCGGCTTTGCCACGGAGGCCTGGCACATCGCCATTCTTCGTTTCGTGGCCTCTCTCGGCATGGGTGGCGAGTGGGCACTGGGCGTGGCGCTGGTGAATGAACTGTGGACGCATGGGAACCGCGCCTTCGTGGCCGGAGCCATCGGTGCGGCGGCCAATATCGGCTACCTCCTCGTCGCTGGCCTGAGCCTCGGCATGAATACCTTCATCGAAACGATGCGCACCTGGACGCTGGCTCTCGGTGGCAGTGAAGAGCTGGCCGGATGGCTGCTCGACCATCAGGCCTGGCGCTTCCTCATGCTCATCGGGGCGCTGCCGGCGATCATCATCTTCCTCATCCGTATCTTCGTTCCCGAATCGGATAAGTGGGAGGAGGAAAAAGCGGCGGGCAAAACCAGCCACTGGAGCACCATGGACCTCAAAGGCGTGCTCATCGGAGCCATCGTGGCGATGTTCATCATCTGGTCGTGGTCTCCCTCTGGCATCGAGAATGGCGTTACACCGCTCATGGCCGTCGTCATCACCGTGGTGGGCTTTGGCGTCGTCGTGTGGGGCTATCTGCTGCCCGTGCGTCGTTACCTGGGCCGTGCTGAAGCCGCTGGCAGCATCACGGAGGCCAGCCGGATCAGCGTGCGCAAAAATTTGATCATGGGAGCCTCGCTCGCCGGTATCGCCTTGCTCGGCACCTGGGGAGCAGCGCAGCAGAGTGCGAAGTGGTCCACCTCGGCCGATTTGAATGCGAACGGCTTCACCAATGTGGCGCAATACACCCAGATCGCCACTTCGGTAGGTGCCTGCTTGTTTGCCTTCATCGCTCCCGTGATCTCGAACCTGCTGAACCGCCGGATCACCTACTTTTTCATGTGCATCCTGGCCCTCGCCTCGGCGCTGTTGTTCTACCAAACGAATGCCGTGATCAATGGCTGGTTCTTTGCCACCGCCTTCATCATGGGCGGCATTACCGCGAGCTTCTACGGCTTCTTCCCGCTCTACCTGCCCGAGCTGTTCCCCACCAGCGTGCGAGCCACCGGCCAGGGCTTCTGCTTCAATGTGGGACGCATCATCGCCGCCATCGGCGGCCTTCAAATTGCGAATCTCGTCCACGCCTTTGGCACCTCCGCCAATGCCTATTCCGCGCTTTGTTCGATCTACCTCGTCGGCATGGTGCTCATCTGGTTCGCCCCGGAGACAAAGGGCGAGAGCCTCTCATGATTGGGGGAAGGTTTGCTGATGCTCGAAGTGCTTTTCGCACTTCAACAATCAGCAATCGACATTCCTCAATCCTCAATCGGCTCCCTCTCTTACCAGCAGAGTCCTTCATACCGCCACGGCAGCGTCTCCAGTTCTTGCCAGCCATTCACATCAATGACGTGCTGCTCCGCCCGCACGCAGCCGCGTAGCTCATCGAGACTCGTGCAAGGTTGAGCGGCCACGATGACCTCGCTCCCGCTCACCACCTCGGCCGCGGAGGCCGCCATTAGCCGTGCCAGATGCGGCATGCGGCGCTGGATCTCGGCTTCGTTGGCCCCGATGAGGCGTGTGAGATTCACACTTGGATCAAAGATGCGTAGCGAGTGACCACGACCGAGCAGCGTCTCCGCCAGCGACACCATGGGGCTGCCGCGAAGGTCATCCGTGCCTGCTTTGAAGGC
>JBEIGR010000004.1:0-31109 GCA_040381795.1 Verrucomicrobiaceae bacterium
CTTATCGCCCGCGTTGGTCTCGTTGACCTTCGTGCTGCGCTGGTAGGTCTTGGAGACGCAGATGTCCCGGACCAGCTTGCGGAAGTCGTATTTGTAATCGGTGAGCTTCTGAGCCATCGAATCGATCAATTCTGGATTGGAGGGAGGATTGGACACACGAACGTCATCCACCGGTTCCACCACGCCGACGCCGGTGAAGTGCGACCAGATGATGTTCGAGATGTTGCTGGCGAAGTAAGGATTGCGTGGCGAAGCCAGCCATTCGGCCAGCACTTTGCGGCGGTCCTCGCCGGGTTTGATCTCAGGCTCCTCACCTCCGAGGAATTTGGGCTTCATCACAGCCTGGGTGAGGAAGTGGCGGGATTCGCCGCCCTTGCTGTTGTAGATGATGACTTCCTGCGGGTCATCGGTCTGCTTGCGGCCGATCTGGCTGAAGAAGGCCTTGAAGCCGTAGTAATCGCTCATCGTCCAGCGGTCGAAGGGATGATTGTGGCACTGGGCGCACTGGATGCGCATGCCCATGAAGACCTGAGCCACGTTTTCGGTGAGCTTGAGCTGGTCGATCTCCGTCTGGTAAAAGTTCACCGGAGGATTGCTCACCGTGCCGCCGGTGGAGGCAAGGAGTTCGATGACGATCTCGTTGAGCGGGACATTGCGGCCGATGCGGTCACTGAGCCAGTTGTAGTAGAGCAGCGCGTTCTTGTAGAAGGGCGGCTGGTTATTGTTGATGGCGGAACGGATCTGGAGGAGCTCGGCGAATTTCATCACCCACATCTCGGTGAATTCTTTGCGCTCCAGCAAGGCGTCCACGAGGGCATCGCGCTTGGTGGGGCTGGTATCGGCGAGGAATTTCCGTGTCTCATCGGCACTCGGGTAGATGCCGGCGACATCAATGTAGAGGCGGCGGATGAATTCCTGATCGGTACAGACCTCGGAAGGGATGATGCGGAGTTTGTGGAGCTTCTCGTTAACGTGGGTGTCGATGTAATTGGCCTCGGCAAGCACCGGGCGGGTGTATTGAAGCTTGTCAGGGATGACGAGCACCTGAGAGACGGTGCTGTACACATCGAATCGGGCGAGCATGAAGGCCGCACCGCGATCCCCGGAGGTCACAAGGCCATCTTTGCTGATGGCGGCGGTCGGATCGTTGTTGGACATGAACAAGGCGAGGTTCGTCACATCGCGGTCAGAGCCGTCGGAGTAGGTGGCGCGGACCGTGATCTGCTGGTTGGCGTTTTTGCCTTCGATGACGATCTGCTTCGGATAGACTTCGATGCCGGTGCATTTGGCCACATCAGGTTTGTCGTCAGGTGCGCCGCTGGAAATCCATTCGATGAGCGTCTTGTTGTAGCTGGAATCGGACTCGAAGCACTGGTTACCAGAGTGCGGCACGGCACCGACGGCTTTTTCGATGAGGGCGCTTTCCTCGGGAATGGCGAGGTTCAGGCGGCGGCCGGGCATCTCACGGGTGATGCGGATGAAGTCACCGGCAGGGTCCATGCCGAAAAGGGAGGTGCGGAAGCCGTCTTTGCCGCGGGCGGCACCGTGGCAGCCACCTTGATTGCAACCACCGCGCATGAACACAGGCATGCAATCCAGGCGGAAGGAGATGGCGCGGTCTTGTTGACCACCTTTGACCTCGATCAGAGCCTTCACCGTCTGTCCGCCGAGCGTGGCAGTGAGTTCGGTGGCACCAGAATCGGCTACCGGTTTCAACACGAGGCCGGTGAGGGAGGCGATCTTTGGATCGACCACTTTCAGGTCGCACAGGCCGGAGACATCCTTCGTGGTGGCATCCTGGAAGGTGGCGAAAACGATCACGCGGTGGCTGTCGCGTTTGGTTTCGAGCGAGAATTTCTCGGGGAGGATTTCGAGACGCTTCAGAGTGGGCAGCTTGGCCTGGAGATCGGCAAGGGCCTTCAGCTCGTCAGGGGATTTGTAGCGCAGGGCGACGTCAGCGGGCCAATTTGCCCCTTCAGCGATCCACTGTTTGATGGTGGCGATTTCATTCGCGGCGAGCGGGCCACCTTTGGGAGGCATGATGTCGTCGTGATCCTTCGGAAGCACGAGACGCTCGACGATAAGGCTCTTGTCAGGCTGGCCAGCCACGAGGCCTGCACCGGATTCACCGCCCTTGAGGAGGTTAGCGGCGGTGTCCATGAGCAGCTTGCCCTTCACCTTGTTGGTGTTGTGGCATTCGAGGCATTTGGCTTCGAAGATGGGCTGCACGTCCTTCACGAAATCCACCGCGAAGACGGAGGAGGTGAGGGCAAAGATAAATAGAGCGGGGAGAGAAGCTCGCAGGGGGCTTTTCATAGGTTTTGGGGATGGGTTGAGGAAACTACGGGCTTCCACGCCCTTTTTTTCACATCACAAGGTGAATTCGACAAAGGGCTCTTTGGCCTCTTTTTCAACGCCGACGGCTTTTTTTGCTCGTTTTGACCACCGGAACGACGGCGCGGCGGATTTCGACCTCCGGCACTTCGGCACGGCGGACCTCTTCGACAGGCATTTCGACATTTGTTCTGGCCACGAGCGCCCGGCGCACCTCGAACTGCGGCTCCACCACGGCGATGGCGGCCGGCACAGAAGCCAGCGAGGCCGCCTGCTCGATCTCATGCCGCCTCCAGGGGAGCACGTTTTGAGCAGTCTCGATGATTTTTCGCGTGAGCAAAGGATCACCGTTCACGGCAGCGATGGCGGTGGCCACGATCTCAGCGGTGCAGCCCTCGCTGATGACGAGCGCATCCTCCAGCCGCGTGGTCAGCGTTCTCGGATCGTCCTGGATGGCCTTGGCCAGCGAGCCACACACATCCGCGCAGTTCATGGCACGCGGGGCTTTGCTCTTGCTTTTGGGCTGCGCCGTCGCGGCGACAGCGGTAATCAGCAGGACGAGGGAGGTTCGCATTCGAGAGGTTTTTCCCAAGCTAGCACAGCGAGCCGCCTGACGACTAGCGCAAAGAATGCTCAACATCTTCCAACCATCAACAAAGCGGAGGCTTGTTTACAAACACATGAATTGAGACAGTCCGCCCCGCCCGGATAATCGTAAGTATTAGAATTTTCGCACTCATGCCTCTCACCGCGCACTTTTCGCCATGCCTTCGTACTTTGATCATGTTTGGGTTGATCACTGGACACGTCCAAGCCGCAGCCGATGACCATGCGTTCGCGGACCAGCTTGCCTCTGAAGCTGTGAAGCTCATGCCATCCGCTGCGAAATCCGCCTCCCAGGTTCTCGCTCCTGCCGCGGCTGGCGACAAGGCGATCAAAGGCGAGTGGACGCTGCCGATTCCATGGACGCCTCACATCCCGACGACGGCGGCGGTGCTGCCGGATGGTCGATTGCTTACGTTTTCCTCGAATCAACGCACCACCTTTCCGGACGGGCCCCAGTTCACCTACGCGGCGGTTTGGGACCCGGCCACCGGGCAGTTCACGGAGATCAACAATCCCTCGCACGACATGTTCTGCGGCGGTGTTTCGATGCTTCAAGATGGTCGCCTCATGGTGAATGGTGGCAACGGCATCAACGGCACCACCGCTCTCTCCAGCCTGTTTGACTGGCGCACGAATCAATGGACGCAGGTGCAGACAATGGCCGATGGCCGATGGTACAACACCAGCGTGGCTTTGCCGAATGGCGAGGTCTTCACGGCGAGCGGAAACGGCGGCGGAAACGCCAACGGCACGCTGGAGCAATGGAACACCAGCAGCGGCTGGCGCAGCATAAGCGGCATCCCATGGGCTGCGGTGTCGAATCCGCCCATCGCCAATGCCATCGAGACGAACTGGCATCCCTTCCTGCTCGTGGCTCCAGATGGTCGTCTGGCCCATTTCGGACCTTTTGAGCCGATCCGCTGGCTGAACACCTCCGGCAGCGGCAGCATGACAACGACTACGGCGCAGATTCCGGGCACGCACTATCCGAAGCAAGGCTCGTGGGCCATGTATGAAGCGGGCAAGGTGGTCGTGGCTGGAGGTTATCAGTCCATCGACGATGGCACGATCGTCAAAACGGCCTTCAAAGTCGATCTCAACAGCGTTACACCGGTCATCACCTCCACGAACGCGATGGCCAATGCACGCTCCTTTGCGAATGCCGTGGTGCTGCCGAATGGCGAAGTGATGGTCGTGGGTGGAAACACCAGCGGACAGTTCTTCAGCGATGCCGGCACGGTCTTCACGCCGGAGGTTTGGAATCCCACCACCGAGGCTTGGCGTGCGATGGCGGACATGACGGTGCCGCGAAATTACCACTCGCTCGCCCTGCTGCTGACCGATGGCCGCGTGTGGAGCGGCGGTGGTGGACTCTCTGGTGATCCCGTGACCGATCATCAGGATGCGCAGGTCTTCACCCCGCCGCAGCTTTTTAATGCGGATGACACCGCCGCCACCCGCCCGGCCATCACCGCCGCGCCGGATCGCATCGGCCCAGGCGTGACCTTCACAGTGAATGCCTCGTCCGGCGTGCAGTTCTTCAGCTTCATCCGCCTGGCCTCGCTCACGCACTCGGTGACGACGGACCAGCGCTTTGTGAAGCTCACCCACACCACGCCATCGAGCGGCGTTTACTCGGTGGCCTCGCCTTCGAGCATCAACGTACTCACCCCCGGCTACTGGATGCTCTACGCGGTGAATGCCAGCGGTGTGTGGTCCGTATCGCGAGTGGTCCAGGTCACCAATCAGACACTTCCCATCGTCACCAATCCCGGCCAGCAAAGCGTGCTGCAAAACAGCGCCGTCTCGCTGCAAATCAACGCTAGCACCGGCACAGGCACGCTGAGCTACACCGCGAATGGTTTGCCTGCTGGTTTGAGCCTCAATGCCACCGCCGGCCTCATCAGCGGCACCGTCACCGCCGCGCCAGGCACCTACCAGAGCACCGTGTTTGCCACCGCAAACGGCCAGACGAGCAGCGTGACCTTCAAATGGATCATTTTGCTTCCCAATCTCGGCTCCGGACAAATCGCCCGCGAATGGTGGACGGAACTCGCGGGTGTCACCGTGGCGAGTCTGACCTCCAACGGCGCTTATCCAGCCAATCCGAAGGGTCGTGATCTCATTGGCAGCTTGGAGACACCATCCAACTGGGATGACAACATGGGCCAGCGAGTGCGCGGCTTCCTCCATGTGCCATTCACCGGCCAGTATCGTTTTTACATCGCCAGCGATGACCAGAGCTCGCTGCGTCTGAGCACCAGCGCCAATCCCACCGCCGCCACGGAGATCGCCTCCCAGCCGGATTGGACGGAGCCGCGCGCCTACACCTGGTATCCGCAGCAAACTTCCGCGCTCATCACGCTCAATGCGGGCAGCAAATACTACATCGAGGCCCTCATGAAGGATGGCAATGGTGGCGACCACCTTTCCGTTGCTTGGCTCAAACCGGGCGATAGCACGCCGACCGTCATCAACGGCACCTACCTCTCGCCTTACCTGCCGGTGCAAAGCCCCGCCATCGCGTGGAGCTTCGACGAAAGCGGCTGGAATGGCACTACTGGTGAAGTGAAGGCCGCATCGAACAGCCTCTTCGCCTTGAACGGCACCGCCGCAGCGGGTGCCACGACCACCACGAGCAATCCCGCGCTTGCTGGCAATCCCGGCACCTTCCGCAGCGGCACCTTCAATGGCAGCGGCCAACGCGTAAGCATGCCTTTCAATGCCGCGCTGAATCCGAATGATTTCACGATTGCCGCCTGGGTGCGTGTCGATGCGCCAGCGGGCACGGCGCGATGCCTTGTGAACGCGGGCAATGGTTTTGGCCTTTGGGTGAATGCCGCAGGCCAGTGGGAGCTTCGCACGACCTCGAACCTCACCGGCACGAATGCCGTCCAGGGCCAGTGGACGCATGTGGCGGCCACCTTCCGCACCACGAGCACCAGCGGCAGCACACGCACCGGCCTGCGCAGGCTTTATGTGAATGGCCTGAAGGTCGCGGAAAGCACTGGCACCTACACGCCGAACACTTCCCTGCCCTTCCTCTTCGGCGCGGTGGATGCTGCCGGATCCTCGCCCTTCACGGGAGCCATCGACGAGGTGACGCTGCATCATGCGCCGCTCTCGCCAGCCGATGTCATCACGCTCCGCGACCTCCGCCATGCCTTCGGCGGCAATCAATCGCCGCTCGTCACCAATCCCGGCACGCAGACCTCGCTGCTGAATGCAACCGTCTCGCTTCCCATCACCGCCAGCGATCCAGAAGCCGATCCGCTCACTTTCAGCGCCACTGGGCTGCCTGCCGGCTTGACCATTTCACCTAGCTCCGGCGTCATCAGTGGCACCGCGACGGTGGCAGGCAGTTACAATGTCACCCTCACCGCCAGCGATAACATCAGCGCTCCTGGCAGCGCTTCATTCGTGTGGAATGTCTCCACCGGCCTCACGCTCGGCACCTTGAGCAGCCCACCGAAGCCGGTGAATACCACCATCACGCTCACCGCCACCGCCAGCAATGGCGTGAACCCGCGTTTCAAATGGAACTTCGGCGATGGAAGCCCGGAAACCGCCTGGAGCACCAATCCATCCACGACGAAGACCTACATCGCGCCAGGTCGCTACACCGTGACGCTCACCTCCACTGATGACACTGGCGTGATTCGCACCCGCACGCTCTTCCAGGCCGTGCATGCCGTGCTCACCAGCACACGCCCCGCTTCTTCATCGAGCATCGCCTATGAAGACCTCGCCACGGGCAATGACCGCATCTGGTGTGTGAACCCGGACAACAACAGCGTGAGCGGTTTCGACGCCTTCACCATGACTCGCATCGCCGAGATCAATGTGGGCACCTCGCCTCGGACGCTCGCCTTTGCTCCGAACGGCCTACTCTGGGTCGTGAATACCGAAAGCGGCACGATCAGCATCATCAACACCAGCACCTTCACCGTCGCGGGCACCGTCACGCTGGCTCGTGGCAGCCGTCCTTTCGGTCTCGTCTTCCACACCGGCACCGCCCGTGCCTGGCTGGCTCTCGAAGGCACGAATCGCATCCTGCGCCTCAGCATCACCAACGGCTCCACCAGCGCCACGATCAATCTCACCTCGCCGCCACGGCATCTCTCGATCTCGGCGGATGGTGGTCGTTTGTATGCTTCGCGCTTCATTTCTCCGCCGGTTCCCGGTGAAAACACCGCCACGCCGAATCTCACCGGCCAAGGCGGCGAGATCACCGTGATCACCACTAGCACGCTCTCGGTCGAAAAGACCATCCAGCTCGCTCCGAGCACCGCCGCCGATACCCAGACCTCTTCACGCGGCCTTCCAAACTACCTCGGTGCCGCCGTCATCTCGCCCGACGGCCTTTCCGCCTGGGTGCCCTCCAAGCTCGACAACATCCAGCGCGGCTCTTTCCGAGATAACAAGCCGCTGAACCACGAAAACACCGTCCGCGCCATCGTGTCGCGGCTCGACCTCGTGACGCAGGCCGAGCATCTACCCTCACGAATCGACATCGACAACGCCGGCATGCCCAGCGCCGCCGCGTTTGACCCGTGGGGCATGTACGTCTTCACCGCCCTCGAAGCCAGTCGCGATGTGGCCATTCTCGACGCCTGGTCCCGCACGGAAGTTTTGCGCTTCCCCGCTGGCCGTGCTCCGCAGGGCCTTGTGACCTCGCCGGATGGCCTGCGGCTCTTTGCGCATAATTTCATGGATCGCACCATCACGGTCCACAACATCACCAGCATCATCCAGGGCGGTGCTACGGCTCCCGTGACCACCTTCACGCTAAACTGCATCACGACCGAAAAACTCACGGCGCAGGTGCTGCAGGGCAAAAAGCTGTTTTATGATGCCAAAGACCCGCGACTGGCCCGCCAGGAATACATGAGCTGCGCCACTTGCCACAACGACGGTGGTCACGATGGCCGAGTTTGGGACCTCACCGGCTTCGGCGAAGGTCTGCGCAACACGATCACCCTTAAAGGCCATGGTGCGCATGGCATCCTTCATTGGAGCGCGAACTTCGACGAGGTGCAGGACTTCGAGAATCAGATCCGTAGCCTCGCGGGCGGCACCGGCCTCATCACCACCGGCACCCCCAACCCGCCGATGGGCACGCCCAATGCCGGACGCAGCGCGGATCTCGATGCGCTGGCAGCTTATGTGACCTCCCTCACCACCGAGTCGAACAGCCCCTCCCGCACCAGCACCGGCGCTTTGAGCACCGCGGCCACCGCCGGCCAACAAGTCTTCCGGGCGCAAAACTGCGCCGCCTGCCACAGCGGCGTGAATTTCTCCAACAACACGCTGCAAAATATCGGCACCCTCAAGCCCTCCAGTGGCCAACGCCTCAACGGCATGCTCACCGGCATTGATGTACCTACCCTTCGCGGCGTGTGGGCCACTGAATCCTATCTCCACGACGGCAGCGCCGCCACGCTCTCCGCCGCCATCACGGCTCACGCTGGCGTCTCACTCACCTCGACCGATTTGAGCAATCTCACCGCCTTCGTCCAAAGCATCGACTCGCAACCCGCGACCGCTCCCCTGCCCTTCACCGTGGCGCTCACCACGCCCTCGCTGAATGTCACCGCACCTTTCACCGTCACCGCCACTTTCAATACGGTGACAACCAACTTTATCGCCAGCGATGTCACCGTCACGAATGGCACGCTCTCCAACTTCACCGGCAGCGGCACCACCTACACCTTCCGCGTCACCCCCACCGCCGTCGGAGCCGTCACGATGCGTATCGCGGCCGGCATGGCGGCGGATTCCACCGCGCTCGGCAATTTGGCCTCCAACACGCTCAGCGTGAATTTCACCTCCACGGACACCACACGCCCCACGGTGGCCCTCACGACGCCTTCGACCAATGTCTCCGCACCTTTTGTCGTCACCACCACCTTCAGCGAGGTCGTCACCGGCCTGCTCGCGAATGAGTTGCTGGTCACCAACGGCAGCGTGACCGCTCTCTCGACCGCTGGAGCCGTTTGGAGCGCCACCATCACGCCTACCGCTGCGGGTTCCGTCAGCGTTCAAGTGCCCGCCAATGTGGCCCAGGATGCCGCTGGCAATACCAACACCGCCTCCAACACGCTCGCCGTGACCTACACGCCGCCCGCAGTGAACTACGGCGTCTCCGGCACCTACTACGCAGGCAAAAACTTCGAGACGCTGCGCTTCTCCCGCGTGGACCCACAGATCGAGTTTGACTGGTCGGGCGCTCCCGATCCGCAACTGCCCGCCGACGGCTTCAGCGTGCGCTGGACCGGCTGCATCATCGCCACCACCTCCGGCACTTACGACCTCGTCACGCGCAGTGATGACGGCGTGCGTCTCTGGCTCAATGGCACCCAGCGCATCAACAACTGGACCAACCACGGTGAGACCTGGGACTACGCCACCATCACACTCACCGCAGGGACACCGGTGCCCTTCGTGATGGAATTCTACGAAAACACCGGCGGTGCCATGGCCCGCCTCTGGTGGCAGAGCGCCAGCCTGCCTTTCCAGGCCATTCCGAATGCCAACCTGCGCATCAACGAAAACGGCATGACCTTCGTCCCCTACCCTGCGACCTTTGCCGAATGGCTCGCCAGTGGTCGTGCAGGCAGCCCCCAGGCTGCAGATAGCGATGACGTGCCCAATTTGATGGAATACGCCCTCGGCACCAGTGCCACCACCGGCATTCAAGAGGCTTCAAAAAGCCTCAGACTCGAAAAAACCGCCACCAGCACCATCAGTGCCGTCGTCGAAGTTCCCTCCACCATCACCGATGTCGTCTACACCCTTGAATCGAGCATGGATCTGAAGACGTGGACGCCATCGACCATCATTCCCACGTTCGCCATCACCTCCCCCGGCCTTACCCGCATCATCTGGGACTCCGCGCCGGCCATCGCACGTCTCCGCGTCACTCACAGAAGCGGCCAAAGCGCGGTCGGAAACGCGGTCGCTGCTCAATCCATCACGCTCAACACTGGCGTGCAGACTTTCGGCCTCAATGTTACCCGCACGCCTCTCTTTGTCGGCAAACCTTCCGTCATCGCGGCGAACGTCCTCACCTTTACCGAAAGCATCACGCTGAACTCCCTCGCCACAACCGGCGAAAGCTACTACGCCGAGTTCAGCACCGGCGAGCGCATCGATGTGTTGTCCTTCGGCTCCAGCACCCTAACCCTCCAGTCACCCCCGTTCGCGACGGTCGGCACTCTCGTCACGATCCGCCCCCACGCCACCCTCGGCAGCACCTTTGATAAGACCTACTTCACCGGAGGGGCGGCTCCAAACCTCGCCGATCAGGTCCTCTTCCTCGTCAACGGCTCTTTCCAGCCTCATTACCTCGTCCAGTTCGGCCAGCAGAAACATTGGGCCGTCTCTGGAGATGCCACCCTGGCCAATCTTGACGCCAAAATCCTCCCTCCCGGCACTGGCGTCATGCTCCGCATGCTCACCAGCCCTGCGCAGCCCTTTATTACCACCGGTCACATCCGCACCAGCGCCTACCAGCGGCCACTCGCCGCCGGTTATCAGCTCTTTGCCAATCCCTGGCCCGTCCCGCTCACGCCGGAGACCGCCTCGCTCACCAGCAGCAGCTTTTTCGCCTCCTCCAGCCAGTCACTTGCCGATCAGTTCCAGCTTTGGAAAGGCGATTCCGCACCTGGAGACAGCGGCTACACCGGCTTCTGGTTCATCCAACGCACCGCCGCACCACCCTTCTGGACCCTCAGCGGCACCGCCAGCCTTCTTTCCCAAAATCAGACCTCTGTCCTGCTTCCCGGCCGCGCCACCTTCATCCAGGTGCGCCCAGCTCCAACACCGCGAGACTCTTGGCTGATACCAGCCCCCTGAGTCGAGCACGAAAAAACGAGCAGTCCTTAAGTCACCCTCTTTGGCCTGTGGCATCCAGTTCAGTTTTTTGCTTCCCTCACAACGAAGAGCAGCCTCACAGGAATGGCCTCGGAAAGCACGGTTTCTTGCGGCGTGAGCCAAGGTTGCCCCTTATGGTTATTCACATTCTTAAAATTGCGGAAAGTCAGAAACAGACTCCTCAAAGGTGCATTCCAAAAGAAATTCAATGGGAACCAACGGCTTACAAAGCCAGCCTTCACGAAAGCAGCAGTAAGCATTATTTAGAATTATAACAAATTACTTACATTTTTCATTGCTTTTAGAATTACATGAATACATTTATCCATAATTCGAGATCACCCGAACGACGTTTGGACATGTCGAAGAAATCCAATAGCCAAAACACATCCTTGTCATGAAACTCACCAAGCCCAACACCTCCGTCAAGGCCGGCTTCTCCCTTGTGGAAATGCTCGTCGTCATCGCCATCATTGGCATCATCGCCGCCATCGCGATCCCAAACATCGGTAACCTCAACGACAGCGCTCGTGAAGCCGCCGCCAAGCGCAACGCTCAAACCGTCGCTTCCGTCATGAACGCAGCCATCGCTGCTGGCGCTGCCCACGGCTTCACCGTTTCCACCACTGCTGCTGCAATCATCACCAAAGCAGAAACTGGTATCAGCCCCACCGACGGCGCCTTCAAAAATAAAACCTTCACCTCCGGCCCGATCGACAACGACGAAGAAGCCAAGACCGCCAGCTACCTCAGTTGGGACAACAACAACGGCCAGGTCAAATACAACGGCTCGTAGTCCATACGGGCTTGAAGCCCGGAACGAATCCAGCCAAAATTAGCTTAAACCACGTTCAAATCAGATCGCCGGGGAGGAAACTCCCTAGCGGTCTTATTTTGAGAGAAAAACAAAAAAGCCGTGAGCACCAGCTCACGGCTTTTCATGGAGAATGATGAAATTAGGCGAGAGCCGCCAGGCGCTTAGCCAGAGCATCTTTGGATTGCACGCCGATCACGGAATCCTTTGCGACCCCGTCTTTGAAGAAGATCAGCATCGGGATGGAACGCACCGCGTACTTAGCGGAGAGATTTGGAGCTTCGTCCACATTCACCTTGGCGATTTTGACCTTTCCGGCCTGCTCCGTGGCGAGTTCGTCGAGGATTGGGCCAAGCATGCGGCATGGGCCGCACCATTCTGCCCAAAAATCTACGATGACGGGCACGCTGGAAGCGGCGATTTCAGATTCAAAATTGGCTTCGGTAAGGGTAATGACTGCTTCGCTGGCCATGATGTGTGTTGGAGTAGGGTTGCGAGTTCACGCTGGCACCTCATGCCGCTGAATCAACGAAAGTTTTTGCGAACAATCACCTCAGCGTCGATCCCCAGCGTTGTAGTCCCCCCCCCCGCGTTTCACTCTGCCCCATGAAGTTACTTACGAGTCTGCTCGTTTTCGCCTTTTTTTGTATCCCGACTCTCCGCCACGTTCTGGGTCGATGATTTCAGCGGAGCCACGCTTGCCACGACGAATTTCGACACGCCGACCGCCTCCAGCAATCATCAGTTTCAGGCAAACGGTGCTCAAAGCCGCCTCGAAATCTCCTCCTTCGGAGTTCTCGCAGGAGCATCTCACAACAGCCACGGGGATCACCAGCAAACCATCGCCTAAACCAGCGCTTGGTTATTTGCTGCGGATGTGTTTTCAGCGAATGCCTCCGTCTTCGGTCTCTTCGGTTCAGAAGACATCATCGACTTCAGCCTCAATGCCGTCAGCGACCGAGCCCAGTTTAACTTCGACAAGGGAAACCCGTTTGGCAGCGTGATTCACGGGGCTCGTTTTGCCAAACGAACAAATGACGCAGACTACGATCAGGTCATCGACGGCGCTCTGGGTTCGGGCCCTCTCACCGGTTCGATCTCCATGCAGTTCAATCCCAACACGAACATCATCACCGCCTTCTACAATTTCGGTTCCGGCTCCACCCTTCTCGGCGCCACGAACATCTCAGATTGGAACATGACCTCCGGTAGCTTTTCCTTCTTTATCAAAAGTGCCGCCACCAACATCAACCCGCCGGATGACAACGTCATCGGAGCCATCTCGGTTCCACCTAGCAGTCTTCATCTCGAAGGTGTCATCCTCGCCGCACCGAAGCCCAGCCGTGCGGTGCTACTGATAGCCGGAGCCTTTTCGACGCTGCTTCGGCGCCGGCGAAATGCCCAATGTAGACATGATTGGGGCCTCTCGTTGACACCCCGCCTCACCCGCCTCCATGCTTGGAGCGTGTTTTCCCTGTTCAAATCATGGCGTTTCGGCCTCGGCTACCTCGCATTTGTCATCGCGGGTTCACTGCTGCTACTCGCTTGGCTGAGACAACGTGAACGCGAGGAATCTGGCCGCCTCTTTCAGGCACTCGCCCAGGCCGATGCCGAGTTTGTCCGCCGCATGAACCTCCCTCGCAGCGAAAAGCTCGCCAGCGACCTCGCGCAGCTTCTCGGCATGCACATTGAATTCTGCAATGCGGGCAAAGGCACCACCGCCAGCGAAGACACGCTCGTCATCCGCCTCGATGCGAAGAACGATATGATCTTCACCCGCCAGCCCGTAGCTTCTCAACTCTCGCTGCGAGATCCCGCCACACGGAATGCCTTCCTCGCCTTCTGGTGTGTGGCTGGCCTCATCGGTTGGATGCTGGCCCGTGAACGTTCCAAGCGAGCACAAACCGAGCGCCTCGCCATGCTCGGCCGCGTCGCCACCAGCCTCGCGCACGACATCAAAAACCCGCTCGCCTCCATCCAGCTTCATGCCCAGCTCATGACGCCATCCAATGACGAGGACACCCAGGCCGTGCAGCTCATCCAAAGCGAATCAGAGGTGATTTCCGGCCTCGTGAACCAATGGCTGCACCTAGCCAATCCCATCCCGCCACGACTTTCGCGGCTCGACCTAGCCGAAGCGATCCAATACGTCGCCACGAGCCTCGAACCGCAGGCTCGCCACGGTGGCGTCAAACTCGAAATCGACCTCCAAAGCCCGCTTCCAGTCGATGGCGATGCCCAGCGCCTTACCCAGGCCTTCCGCAATCTCATCATCAACGCCATCCAAGCCATGCCACGCGGTGGAAATCTCCGTATCAGCGCCGAGAAACTCGAAAACGACCTCACCCTTCGCTTCGCCGATTCCGGCTCCGGTTTAAGCGAAGCCGCTCTCGCACGAGGCACCGAGCTTTTTTACACAGAAAAGGAAGGCGGCATGGGCGTGGGCCTAAACATCGTCGCCAGCATCATTGAGGCGCATGGCGGCCGCCTCTCGCTACAAAATGATCCCAAGGGAGGTGCCGTCGTCACCGTCTCACTCCCCTCCCCCGCATGAGCCATTCCATTCTCATCATCGAAGACGAATACGCCCTCGCCGCTGCCCTCTCGACGGTCGTCCGCCGCCTCGATGCCACAGCCGTCGTCGCCGCTTCAGGTCAAAGTGGCATCGATAAACTCGCCTCGCAGACATTCTCCCTCGTCCTGCTCGATGTGGGCCTGCCGGACATCAGCGGCCTGAAGGTGCTTGCAAAAATTCAGCAACTCCCGAAACCGCCGCCCGTCATCATCATCACTGCCCACGGCACGCTCGATACCGCACTCGAAGCTCGCCGACTCGGCGCCCGCGAGTATTTCCTTAAGCCCCTCGATCTCGCCGCCATCCAGCGAACCCTTCGTGAGGTCTTCGCGCCCGTGAAAGCCGCCGCCCATGTCGAGACAACCATGATCGGCACCAGCGAGCCGATGCAGCGAGCCTTTGCCTCCATCGCTCAAGCGAGTGGATGCGATACACCCGTGCTCCTCCAAGGCCCACCCGGCAGTGGCAAAAGCCTCGCCGCCAGTGTCATCCATCGTCACAGTGCCCGCGCCGAAAAACCTCTCATCGTTTTCCGCGCTGATGAATGGTCCGAAGACCGTGCAGAGGCTGTCCTCGACGAAGCCATCACGAAAGTAGCCGATGGCGTGCTCTTCCTTGACGAGATCAGCACCTGGGCAAAGCCGCTCCAAGCCACGCTCATACATCGTCTCGCCGCTGGAAAGCTCAGCGCCCGTCTTTTCAGTGCCTCCAGCCACGATCTCGCCGCCAAAGTGGCCGAAGGGGCCTTTCGCGAGGATCTATTCTACGCTCTCGCCGTGCTGCGTGTGAACCTCCCGCCACTGCGCGAACGCACGAGTGACATCCCTGCCCTCGCCGCTTCACAAACCGCTGATCTTGCCCTGTCGGCCGAAGCGCTTGCCGCACTCAAAGCACATCCCTGGCCTGGAAACGTCCGCGAGCTTCAAACCTCGCTCGCCCATGCGGTGGCCGTTTGCGGTGGAAACACCATCCTTCCGCATCATCTGCCCGCCCATCTCATTTTCGGCGAACCCTCCAATCATCTCGAAGACGCCATGAAGCGATCCTTGGCCGCCTGGCTCGATCAAAAGACCACCGGCGATGACGACAGCATGCCCGCTTACGACGACTTGCTCGACACCGTCGAAACCAGCATGCTCGAAACGCTTCTCCAACGCTTCGACCACAAGCCCACACGGCTTGCCGCTGCATTGAAAATGAACCGCGCCACTCTACGGCGGAAGCTCAAAGAAGACTGAGCTTGGCTTGGTTAGTTGAACAAGCCGCAGCTGTTGCCAGCCGCGCCCAAAAAGGGACACTCGCCGCTGCATCAGTAAACCGCGTCTCTCGTTCGGCGAGATCTTCAACATGAGCTTCGGCTTCCTGGGCATCCAGTTCGGCTTCGGGCTGCAACTGGCGAACATGAGCGCCATTTACACCAAGCTCGGTGCCGATCCGTCAAAGATACCCATCCTCTGGCTCGCAGGACCGATGACGGGACTCATCGTGCAGCCGATCATCGGCAGTATGAGCGACCGCACCTGGAATGCGCAGAGGCGTCGCCGCCCCTATTTCCTCACCGCAGCCATCCTCTCGTCCACCGCCCTGTTTTTCATGCCGGACTCGCACGCGCTGTGGGTGGCGGCGTCGATGCGGCGGGTGCTGGATGCGTCGATCAATATCTCGATGGAGTCCTTCCGCGCCTTCGTGGCGGATAAACTGCCGCCAGAGCAGCGCACCGCCGGCTTTGTGATGCAGAGTTTCTTCATCGGCATTGGCGCGGCCATCGCCAATGCACTGCCGAGCATCCTCGACAAATTCGGCATCACGGGCAATGCCTCCAATGGCATCCCACTTTCCGTGATGTGTGCCTTCAAGCTTGGCGCAGCGGCGTTTCTGCTCGCAGTGCTCTGCACCGTGCTCACGAGCAAAGAGTATCCGCCAGAGGACATGGAGGCGTTTCATCGGGAGAAAGCCTTGCACAAGACCTTCCACTTCAATGCGAAATTCCTACTCGTCGTTGCAACAGCGGGTTTGCTGCTAGGCATAGCTCGCGGACGATGCGAACATCTGCAAAGGCCAAGCAGGCAGTCCATACGCCAGCAAAGACTACTTCGATGTGTGCCCGGACTATGCGAACGAGCCAACCAAGCGCCTCAATGAGTTCCGTGAACTGGTGAGGCGCTGCCACGAACATGGTTTGAAGGTCCTTCTCGATTTTGTGCCGAATCATGTGTCCCACGCTTATCGCAGCGACATCCGACCGGAGCTGAGTTTCGGCGAGGGGGATGACCGCATGCAGTTCTTTAGCACGAACAACCATTTCTACTACCTGCGAATCGGCGCTCCGCCGCTGAAACTGCCCACGGGCGGCCAAAACGGCTGCGATAGCCGCTTTGACCTCGAACACGATTTTGGCCGTGTGACCGGCAATCACGCAGCCACGTGGTCGCCGGGCCAAAACGACTGGTTTGAGACCGTGAAGCTCAATTACGGCGTCAACTTCGTCCACGAGCACACCGGCGATCATGCGACCGAAAACCGCACTTGGCGCTGCATGGATGCGCTCCTCGCTTACCGGCAAGGCTTCGGCGTGGACGGCTTTCGCTGCGACATAGCGCACATGATCCCAATGCCGTTCTGGCGTTACGCTTTGGCCAAGGCCCGCGAACGCGACTTCGATGCCTACTTCATGGCCGAAGCCTATGACAACGACGACGCGAAGCTCACCTGCGGCAATGTGCTGGATGCGCTGCTCGATGCGGGCTTCGACGCGGCGTATGACGATCCCACCTACGACCACGTCAAAGCCATCTACGATGGTCCGAAGTGGGCGAACGACCTTGATGCGCACATTAGTGACAACCCGCGCTTTCATCGCAGCCTGCGCTACGGCGAAAATCAGGACGCGGTCCGGTCATGATTTACAACGGCCAAGAACTCGGCGAGCAAGCCCTCGGAACCGAAGACTACGGCGGCGATGACTCACGCACGACCATCTTCACTACTGGAGCCTTCCCGCGCTACTCCATCCGCCAACCGAAGAACAAAAGCAGCTCCGCGAGAGCTACGGACGCCTGCTGCGCCTAATGAACGAGCCCGCGCTGACTAGAGGCAGCGTTAGCCCGCTGAATCGCGACAACAGCAGCCAGTGGCTTTCCTTTCATGCCCGGCGTGATGAGGGAAGCGGTCAAACCTTCCTCATCGTGACGAATTTGCACGGCACGGACACGATGAAGGACATTCGAGTGAATCTCAGCGCCGAGTCTTTGATCTGGCTTGGATTAAAAAATGGCAAGGCGAAGGTAACGGACCGCCTATCAAGATCGAAAACTCAGGAGACGAGTATCTCGAATGCACTGCCCATCGGTGACGTGCCACCGATGACCTCTCTTTACCTCGACGTGAGCCAGTCGAGCGAGGTGGGGGAAAAGTGATCGGTCATCGGACAGGCCGACTCGTGAGAGCCGACCTGCCCGAAACCAACCTGGCCGTTCAGACGAGGACGGCCGGGGATTGTTCTTCAAGCTCCTCGATCTCCGTCAGGCGGTCCTGCTCGGTATCGAGTTCGTTAACAGAATCGTCATGGTCATCCTCGTCACGATGCTTCGCTTCGAGGGCGAGTTCCTGCTGAGATTTCTTCATGATGCGCGTGTCCTCCGTGGTCATGCGGACGCCGACGGGCTTCGACACGCCGAATTCCTGCATGGTGACGCCGTAGATGACATCGGCGCGGCTCATCGTGCGCTTGTTGTGCGTGACGATGATGAACTGCGAGTTGTCGATGAACTTGTCCAGCATCTTGAGGAAGCGGGCGATGTTCGTTTCATCGAGCGGCGCATCCAGCTCATCGAGAACGCAGAACGGCGAAGGCTTGACCTGGTAGATGGAGAAGAGCAGCGCCACGGCGGTCATGCTGCGCTCGCCACCGGAGAGGAGGCTGATGGTTTGCAGCTTTTTGCCGGGCGGCTTAGCGATGATTTCGATACCAGATTCAAGCGGATCGTTTTCATCGACGAGCATGAGATCGGCCTTGGCCTGCGGGCCGAAGAGTTCGCGGAAGTTGTTTTGGAAGAAGCCGCGGACCAGGTTGAAGGTCTCGCTGAACATCAGCTTGGTGGTTTCGTTGATCTTGGCGATGACGTTGAGCAGCTCTTCCTTACCCTTCACGAGGTCGCCATGCTGCGTTTCAAGGAAGTTGTGGCGTTCTTCGAGTTCTTCGAATTCCTGGATGGCGTCGAGATTGACGGGACCGATGCCTTCGAGCTTCTGGCGAAGCTCATAGACGACTTCCATGACGAAGGCCCAATCTGGCTCAGCCTGCTCACCAGGGATGACGACGTCTTCGATGGAGACTTCGTCGTCATCGCGGTTGGAGATGGCGGGGATTTCGGTGGGGGCAGCTTCTTCCTCGATTTGATCGGAAACTTCTGCCTGATGGGACGGATCTTTTTCCTCTTCGGCAGCACTGGCGGCCTTCTTGCCACGGCTGCGGTTCTTCTTCTGCTCCTCGATGGTCATCATGAGGACGTGGTAGTCAGGCTCAAAGGCGCTGATGTGGAAGCTGTAACGCTCCTGCACCTGACTGATGAGGTTTTCGAGGCGCAGATCGACGCGGGTGAGGGCGACTTCGGCGCGGTTGCGGGATTCGTTGAGTCCGTTGAAGCTTTGGCGCAGTTGCGTGAGTTCGGCTTCGAGGCGGCTGACTTGCTCGAAGAGTCCAGCGCGTTCTTCGGTCTTGGAGTGCAGGTGCTCTTCGATGGCGGCGATGGCTCCTTGTTGCGATTCGATCTGTTCAGCGAAGCGGGCGTTTTCAGCCTCGCTCTGCTGAATGCGCGTGCGCCAAGTGGCGATCTCTTCGTCGAAGCGGCGGATGGCGGCGGCGAGTTCCTGCATGCGGGCACCGAGCGGTGTCTTCTGCCGCTCGATGCTGCCGAGGGCGCTTTGTTCGAGTGCCAATGCGGTGCGGAGTTCGTTGAGTTGCTCGCTGGATTCGAGTTCGCGACGGAGGAAGGTCTCCATTTCGAGTTCGAGTTCGTTTTCACGGACGCGGCTGCCTTCGAGCTGTTCGAGGGCGATCATCGCGGCTTCACGCATCTGATTGATGACGCCTTCGCTGCCGCCGATGCGCTCGGAGATCTGGTTTTGATCCCACTCGATGCTTTCATACTTCGCCGTGGCCTGCTGAAGCGCACGCTGGACGACGGACATCTTGCCCTGGAGCGAGGAGAAGCCTTCGCGAGCACGTTGGGACTGCTCGCGGAGGGAGACTTCCTCCCGCTGCATGTCTTCAAGCTGCGAGCTGATGTTTTGCACGGCCTCGTCTTTTTCGAGGAACTGGAACTCCAGCGCCTCGACCTCGGTGCGGAGTTGCTTCACCTCGGCCTCGCGGCGCAGAGTGGAGCTTTCTTCTTCCTTCGAAGCGCCGCCGTAGATGATGCCGTCGCCGCTGACGAATTCGCCCTTCATCGTGGCGATGGCGAGGTGTGGGAGCTGACGCTTCAATTGCAGCGCGGTGTGCATGTCCTCAGTGATGACGACATTGTGCAACAGGTGGTCGATGAGGCTCTGCACGCCGTTTTTGACGCGAACCTTGTCCGTAGCCCACGCGATGGCTCCACCGGGCAAAAGCTCGCGATCGGCCTGCGAACGCAGATTGATGAAATCCTGCGGGAAAAGGGCGGCGCGGCCCATTTTGTGATCGGAAAGCCTTTGGACGATTTGAGCGGCCAATTCACTTTCGGTAAGCAAAACGGCCTGGAGGTGATCTTTGAGCGCCGCTTCGATGGCAGGGATGAAAGCCGTATCAGCGACCTCGATGCTGCTGGCGAGCAGGCCGCGAACGCCGGTGGAGTAGATTTCCGGGTTGTCGAGGCCGGCGAGCACACGCTGGGTGCCGGAGGAGAGACCTTCGCCTTTGGCGAGGAGCTGCTCGATGACTTCGAGGCGTGATTTGCGCTGCGTGAGGCTGCGCTGAAGTTCGTTGAGTTCGTTGTTCATCGCATCGCGCTGACGGCGGCGCTCAATGATGTCGCGAGCACAGGTTTTTGCCTTCTCGTCGAGTTCGTCACGGGTCTGCTCGAGTTCGGAAATCTGGCGCTGGAGGGCGTCGTATTCGACCTGGCTGGCCTCGCGGGCATGCGCAGCGGTTTGACGATCATGGGCGAGTGCCTCGTGGCGCTGGCGGTCGGCGGCGATTTGATTCGTCAACGACTGCGCACGGGCCTCGCTGGCGGCCATCTGGCCTTCGAACTGGCGAATCGATTCGCGGATGCTGCGGCGCTCGGTGTCGAGGCGATTGCGCTCGGGGACGAGGTTCTGATGCTGCGAGCCATGCTCATTCACCGCGAGCTGACGCTGGGCGATGTTTTCACGAATGGCAGCGAGCTGCTCGTCCGCTGTAGTGAGGTCGCGGCGAGCCTGATCGAGGAGTTCCTCGTTGTTGGCCATCTGCTCCTCGTTTTGACGAATGCGGGCCTGCAAATCCTCGCTGCGCTCGCGATTGAAGCCGATGCGACCATCGGCGCTTTGCATCTGCGAGCGGAGTTCCTGCGCCTGCTGGCGTGCCTGGCTGATCTGGCTTTCGAGGGCGTGGTAGGCCTCGCGAGTCTGCGCGGCATCAGCCTCGGCGGATTGAAGTTTGAGCTTGGTTTCTTCGAGCTGGTTGGCCAGCATGCGCACCTGCGTTTCGCTCTCGGATTTTTCGCCGGAGAACTCGGTGTATTGCTTGTGAGCAAGGTGTGTGTCGAGCAGTCGGGTGTCTTCGAGTAGCGTCTGGTAGCGGCGAGCCTTGGCGGCCTGGCGCTGGAGCGTGCCCATCTGGCGTTTGACTTCCGCGATGATGTCGGCCACGCGGAGAAGGTTTGCTTCGGTGTATTCGAGTTTGCGCAGGGCTTCACGCTTCTGCGATTTGAACTTCGTGATGCCGGCAGCCTCTTCGAAAACGGTGCGTCGGTCTTCCGGCTTCGAACTGAGAAGCATATCGATCTGGCCCTGCGCCATGATCGAGTAGGCTGCACGGCCAATGCCGGTACCTGCGATGAGATCGTGGATGTCCTTGAGGCGGCAGACGGTGTTGTTGAGGCGGTACTCGCTCTTTCCATCGCGATAGACGCGGCGTGTGATGGCGACCTCGTTGAAATCGACCTTCAGCGACTGCTCGCAATCTGCCATCGTGAGCGTGACCTCGGCAAGGCCGACGGGTTTGCGCTTGTCGGTGCCGTTGAAGATGACGTCGGCCATTTCATCACCACGAAGGGCTTTGGCGGAGGTTTCCCCGAGCACCCAGCGGATGGCATCGACGACGTTCGACTTGCCGCAGCCATTGGGGCCGACGATGCCGGTGACGCCTTTGTGGAATTCAAAGTGGGTCTTGTCGGCAAAGGACTTGAAGCCGTGAAGGGTGAGGCTCTTGAGGTACATGGCGCGTTCGGGACTTAGGTGTTAAATAGAGACAGTGTTGCCCCGGAGCAAACCATGCGCGGTGGATAGGCCGCAAGGAACAAGGCCTTTTTTTCCCGTATCTTGGGGATCATTAAGGACTCCGAAACAAGATGTGGTGATTTTCACCGGCCCGAAACCTGTGAATAATCGTGTTCGCTGTGAACAAGTCTTTGGAGCGACCCGATCAGCCGATCTTTTCGGACCTGAAATGACCGCGAAGGGCTTCAGGGATCAAAATCGAGCCATCCGCCTGCTGATAGGTTTCCACGAGGGCCACAAAGAGGCGGGCCAAAGCGGTGCCAGAGCCGTTCAGCGTGTGCGGGATGCGGTTTTTGCCGTTCTCGTCTTTGAAGCGGAGGTTCATGCGGCGGGCCTGGTAGTCGCCAAAGCAGGAGCAACTGCTGACTTCGAGGAAGGCGCCTTGTCCGGGTGCCCAAACTTCGATGTCGTAGGTCTTGGTGGAGCCGAAGCCGATGTCTCCGGTGCAGAGCTCGATGACGCGGTAATGCAAGCCGAGGAGTTGGAGGACTTTTTCGGCGTGACCGGTGAGCGTTTCCAATTCAGCCATGCTGGTCTCCGGCGTGGTGATCTTCACGAGTTCGACTTTATCAAACTGATGCATGCGGATGAGGCCACGCGTGCCAAGACCGGCGCTGCCAGCTTCGCGACGGAAACAAGGCGTGTAGGCGGCGTAATTGATCGGTAGCTTTTCATGTGGCACGATCTCCTCGCGGTGGAGGTTTGTGACTGGTACCTCGGCGGTGGGGATGAGGTAAAGATCATCCTCGGCGCTGTGATAGACCTGATCGCCGAACTTCGGAAGCTGGCCGGTGCCAACGAGGCACTCGGGTTTCACCAGCAGCGGCGGACTGATTTCTTGATAGCCATGCTGCGTGGTGTGTAGATCGAGCAGGAAATTGATCAGCGCACGCTCCAGACGTGCTCCTGCGCCTTTGTAAACGACGAAGGCGCTGCCGGTGATTTTCACACCCGCTTCGAAATCAATCATGCCGAGTGCTCCAGCGACGACGGTGTGATCCTTGGGTTCAAAGGCGAAAGCGGGCTTCGTGCCCCACACTCGCACTTCGGGATTCTCTTCGGCGCTGTGGCCGATGGGACAGGCTTCGTGAGGAAGATTCGGGATGCTGAGAAGCAGGTCGCGCTGCTTCACATCGCTGGCGTCAGCGTCACGTCCGATTTCGTCAATGCGGGTGCCGATGCCGCGAACCTCAGCCTCAATGGCGCTGGTGTCCTGGCCGTTCTTTTTGGCGATACCGATCTCTTTGCTGATGCGGTTGCGATCGCCCTGAAGCTTCTGGCGCTCGGTCTCAGCGCTGCGGCGCTGAGTGTCGATTTCAAGCACCTGATCCACGAGGGAGGCATGTTCGCCGCCACGGTTGGCGAGACGTTGTTTCATGGAGTCAGGATTTTCGCGAAGGAGCCGGATATCGAGCATAGGGGGGCGATGCTAGCGGGGCGGCGTGGCTTGTCGAGTGCGGGAAGGAGGCGTTGACAGCGTGAATCGAGACCGCGACACTCGCCCTATGACTACAACTGTGGAACTCGATTTGCCTGACACCGCCTTCTCCGCGCTAAGAGTGTCACCCAAGGAGTTTGTACATGCGATGCGCCTCGCGGCGGCAGTGAAGTGGTTTGAAGCAGGGATGCTCAGCCAGGGTAAGGCGGCTGAAGTGGCTGGCGTCTCTCGCGCTGCCTTCATCGACTCGCTTGGACGTTTTGGAGTCACTCCGATGCAGGAAACGCTCCCAGACCTAAAGGCCAGCCTGACCCGTCATTAGCATGCGCTGGATCGTCAATGCCTCTCCGGTCATTCTCTTGGCAAAAATTGGCCAGGCGGATCTGCTGCTGCGGATTCCTTCCGAAACCGTTATTCCACACAGTGTCTTTGAGGAGGTATGCTTGGCAGGAGTCGCTGATCCTAGACACCAGAGGATCACTTCCCTGCCTCAAGGAATCGTGCGGGACGATACGGCCATCCCCTCCGAGATTGCGAGCTGGGATCTTGGCAAAGGAGAGACGGCTGTGATCGCCTGGGCTGTCGATGCTGGTCAATCAGAGGTCGTGATTGATGATCTGGCCGGACGACGCTGCGCGGAAGTGATGCGTGTCCCGGTCACAGGTAGTTTAGGCGTGCTGCTGATCGCGAAAACGAAGCATCTCATCCCAGCCGCCGCACCGTTTATTCGCGATTTGCGTGATGCAGGCGCTCATTTGAGCGATTCGCTGGTCCGATCAGCTCTCCAACTCGTCGGCGAATGATCTACCTCGATGCCAATGCCACGACGCCTGTCGATCCAGCGGTGCTGGAGGTGATGATGCCGTTTTGGCGGGAGAATCCGGCGAATGCTTCGGCGAGCTATGCGGCCGGGAGGAAGGCTCGTAAAGCCGTCGAAGCGGCTCGCGACCAAGTGGCGGCTTTGATCGGCGGCGAGGCGAGGGAGATCGTTTTCACCAGCGGGGCCACGGAGTCGATCAATGCGGTGCATGCCTCCGTGCGGCACTTGTGGCCGGAGAAGCGGCTACTCATCACGACCAAGACGGAACATGCCGCGGGACTCGAATGTGCGGAGCGATGGGAGCATCACGGTGGCGAAGTGCGGAGGCTTGGCGCGGATCGTCACGGCCTGATCGACCTCGCCGAACTCCGCGAGGCACTGCAATCGAACGACGCCGCCCTCGTCTCCGTCTTGTGGGCGAACAACGAAACCGGCGTCATCCAGCCAATGGCGGAAATCGCGGCGCTGGCGCATGAGCATGGCGCTTTGGTGCACGCGGATGCGGTGCAGATGATCGGTAAGGCACCGCTGGTTGCGAAGGTGGATTTCATGAGCCTCAGCGGGCACAAGTTTCATGCACCAAAGGGCATCGGTGCCTTGTTCGTGAGCCA
The DNA here is from genome assembly GCA_040381795.1 of Verrucomicrobiaceae bacterium. GTDB lineage: Bacteria > Verrucomicrobiota > Verrucomicrobiia > Verrucomicrobiales > Verrucomicrobiaceae > Prosthecobacter. The sequence goes on from JBEIGR010000004.1 coordinate 24,535, forward strand.
GCGAGTGCGCTTTGAGCCGCTAATCATCGGCGGCGGGCAGGAAGGCGGGCGGCGCAGCGGCACGGAGAACGTTCCCGGCATCGTCGGGCTAGGCAAAGCGGCGGAGTTGGCGATGTCAGCGTGCTCCAGCGAGCTTCGTGATGCTTTTGAAGCGCAAATGGTGAGCGAGTGGCCGGAGGTGGTGATTCATGGCGTGAGGACACCGCGTCTCCCGAATACCTCCAGCCTATGCTTTCCTGGCATCGACGCGGCGGGGATGCTCATTCTACTCGATCAGGTGGGCGTGGCTTGCTCGGCGGGTTCCGCCTGTCACACGGCCTCGCTGCATCCCTCGCATGTGCTGGAGGCGATGGGATATGAGGCGAGGCATGCGGCGAGCACGCTGCGATTCTCATTCAGCCGAATGAATACGATGGCGGAAGTGACCGAGGCTGTAGCCAAGGTGCTGCAGGCGGCTCGAAAGCTGCGTGAACTGACCTGAGCGCGTTTACTTCGCTCCTTGAAGACGCTGGTCCGCAGGAAAGCCCTGTGGCGTGGCCCAGCCATAGACTTTGTCGCCACGATACAGCGGCTTGTAGGCTGGTGTGAGGCCTCCGTAGTCCGCCACGGCACCGGCACGCTCCACATTGCCGACACGCAGGTTCGCATACACATCGCCTTCATCGTAGAGCACATGGAGCGGATCGTTTTCCTTGAGCAGGACGCCATTTTTTGGACGCACGATGGCAAACTTCCAAAAGTCATTGATGTGGGCGATAGAGCCGACCTCTTGATAAGTGAGCGCCTTGGGGACGTTGGCGAGATCGGGGTAGTTCGCCATTTGGTTTATCCGCCACGGATCGTAACGCGGGCTGGAAGGATTGGCGTAATCGCCGGCAAAGTGGGAATTGTTTTCGGGGCGCAGTTCGGGGCGGAGTGCGGAGGGGGATTGCATCGCCGGGTAGCCGCGAACGATGGGTTTGGGGTCCACTCGCTCGACGATTTTCGGCACGAGGCTGAATAGGTCACTGGCACGGCCGTAGTGGCTGAACTGCCAGGAATCCACGAGCTCGGAATTCGGCACGCGGGTCTTTTTGACGGTCATGCGATGCTCGGGGCCGTTGGAGAGCAGATTGAAGGAAAGGAGATAATCGAGACCCTTATCGAGAGCGGTGGCGTGGGAGCGATTCACGCCGGAGTCACGCGGCGAACGGAGCACTTGAGTGCCGCTCTCGGTTTCCTCGGTCATGAGATTAAACACGCGCACCTGACCGCGACGCAGTAACGCGGTGCTGAGGCTATCGGCAAGGGCGCGACCGAGCTCCGGGCGGCGAGTGCCATCGACGGTCACATCCTCGGCAAAGATGGCCATTTTGGGCTTTTCGGCCTTCGCCACGCTTTCATCACCGTCATCGGCACGGAGGTAACAAAGACTCGCGAGGCTGGCAGCGAGAGCGAGAAAGGCGGCAGCGCGTGGTGTTTTCATAGGAGAGACCGCTGTTGGAGTCGTAGGCGATGCTAGTGGTTCAATTTTGGTTTGGAAAGGGGGAATATCCCGAGAGTGCTGGCACATGAAAGAAGCCGAAGAAGCTTCCTTGGATAGCGTTTTGCATGCCGCATGAATGCTCTTCTTCGATCCACCCTCCACGGCAGCCTCGGCCTGGGCTTCGTGAGCCTGCTGGCCTACTCAGTGTGGGCTTTTGTGCCGCGAATCGCCGGGAGCGAGGTGGGCATGTATGCGCTCATCGCCCTAGTTTACCTACTCGGATCGGGTTTGGCGATGTGCGGGCTCATGAAAGGCGAAAACCGGCTGCGAAGGTTCTATGCCCTCTTTTTGCCCGCGTTTGGAGGTTACGCCGTGCTGTGGAGTTTGGCGTGGTTCTTGATCAAGCATGAGCAGCGGGAGTGGCTCGCGGCGCTGGCTGGGACGCTGTTTTTTGGCTGGGTAGCGTGGATAAAGCTCGGCAAGGCTCGCGGCTTCTGGATCGGAGCGGCGGTGCTTTTTGTGCTGCACACAGCTGGCTATTTCCTTGGCGGAAAATGGATGTATGGATTCCTCGCTCACGGCATCGAGGGCTGGACCAAACCGCAGGTGGCCATCGTGGCGAAGCTCGGCTGGGGCTTGTTTCACGGCCTCGGCTTCGGAGCGGGTATCGGTTTTGCGCTGGGCTGGTGGCAAAGAGAGCCGAAGAGCTGAGTGCCCAGCCTACCGCATCACCCAGGCACGCGGAAGACTGCGCAAAAGGTCATCGAGCAGTTCTTCGCCGCCGTGGCTTTGCTCGGCGTGCTTTTTCGTGAAGACGGAGGAGACGGCGGCACCGTTCAGGTAACGCCCATCCAGCAGAGCATGCGATCCTAGCACCCGCACGAGATGCTGCTCCACTCCCGAACCCGGTGGCAGCACCTGTGAGGCGCTTTCGGTCATGCCATCCAGCGGCCCCACCCAGCGCCACTGCGCCGCCACCAGTCGGCTGAGCACCTGAAATCCAAAATGTGCCTGCGGATACCCATTGGGACCATCCGGCACCGCCACCAAGCTGATGACGCGTAGATATGGAGCGATTTCCCGCAGATTCGGAGCCGGGTCCTGCATCCACGGGTCCTGGCTCACCGACCGCACATCCTCGATCACCTTCCTTCCATGCTGATCAAACAGCCGCACATACTGCCTCGTCGTGTGGGCAAAGGGCGGCCAGCCGCGATAGAGCCAATCGGCCACCATCGACCCACGCAGCACTCCGGCAAAGCTCACCATCAGCCGCACTTTGGCCCGTTCGCGGGCTGGCAACTTGTCCGCCTCGTGAGAAAACCACTGCATCCAGTCCAGCCCGCCCTTCGAGAAGCCAGCGATCACTGCCCGGTCCACCTGCGGCAGCTCTTTTTCCATCGCCACCTGCACCCGTCGAGCATCCTGCTGCACGGTTTCATGCGGTTTGAGGTCGATCAGCCGGGCGTGCCAGCCCTGGGCGCGGAGGGATTCCACGACGTTTACGGCCACTTGCTTCGAGAGATCCGTGGCTGTGTGAAAGCCGCACAAAAAGTAGATCCCTGTCCGCTGCCGTTGCGCAGGCGTCAGGCCCGACATGGAATCCGCAAAGGCAAACTGCTTGTCCGCATTGGTCCGCAGCAGCCTTTTTTCAAAGGCCCCGTCTCCCGCGTCCATTTTTTCCAAATTCACCAGCAGGCGGTCACGTGCCGTCTTCATCCCATCCTTCTTCCGCCACTCGCGTGCCTGCCGCACCAGATCATCCTCGGGCAGCTTCACCGGAGCCTGCTGGCAGGCAGCCAAACACAACCCGGCCAGCATCAAGAGAACCCGGCACGCCGCCAGCCAAGAGCATCGAATCATGGGAAGAATCCGAATCATCGAACGGCGAATGCGTTGCGCAGCCTGCCTCACGCCGCCGCTTTCAATACCTCGTGGGTGTGAATGGCGGGGTTCACGATGTCACGGACGAACTGGGCTGGCTCCGCACCTTCACCGAAGACGTAAATGCGAGTGCGCAGCGTGAGACGGGTGATCTCAAAGCCTGGGGAAGCCATGCTGCGAAAGTAATTGAGGATCATTTCCTTCTCCAAATCGAGCGCGGCGCCCTTCATGCCGTATTCGAGCACGAAAGCAGCCTTTTCATGGACTGGCTGGCCGCCGATGCGGGATTCTTGGCTGATCGAATCGACGAGCACTTTGTTCACGAAGGCATCCAGCGCAGCTTCCTCGCCGCTGAACTCGATTTTATAAACCCGCCCTTCACGATACTTCAGAGGCAGCGGATGCGGGGCGTAGAGCAGCTTGTGGCAGTCGCTTTCAGTGTCGAATTTGCCTTGGATTTCGAAGATTTTGGTCACGAGACTCGGGGGATAGTGGAACAGGTCCGTAGCAAGGTGCCGGGAGCGTGCAAGCCGGGGTTCGCAGGAAGAAAAATGGCCCGGCCCTACTTTGCAGCCGCTTTCAGCACTGCGAACTGCGCCCGCATTTCGGCCAATCGGGCGGCGTGGGCCGGGCTGGAGGCCAAATCGGACTCTTCCTGCGGGTCGGACGTGAGGTCGAAGAGCTGCTCGGTGCCGTAATCCGGCCAGAGCAGGTACTTCCAATCCTTCCGCACCAGCGCCTCGGAGGCTGGGATGACGTTCTTTGCCTTCACCACGCCATGCTCGTAGAAATACTCGGTGCGCCAGGCGGGTGGGGCGGCCTCAGCGAGGTAGAGCGGGGCAAAATCCCGGCCCTGCATGGTCTCCGGGGCCTTCAATTCGGCGGCGGCGAGGATGGTGGGGGCAAGATCGGCATTCAGCGTGAGGCTTTCATCCGTGCGGCCGTGCTTGGCAGCCTGCATCCGTGGATCACGAACGATGAGGGGGACGCGGATGCTTTCCTGATGCGGATACCATTTGTCCGCCAGCCCGTGCTCAGCGTGGAAGTAACCGTTGTCCGTGGTGAAGATCACGAGGGTGTTTTCGATCTGCCCCTGAGCCTTGAGTTCAGCCAGCACCTTTCCGCAGGCAGCGTCCACCTCGGTGGCGAGGCGGTAGTAGTTCTTCATGTATTCCTGATAACGCTCCGGAGTATCGAAGCGCCAGTGCCAGCGCACCCGGCTCTCGTTTTTCTCATGCGCCACAAAGGGTGGCAAACGGCGAAAATGGTCCTCCGTGGAGGTTTTCGGCACCGGAACGGTCACGTCCGTGTAGAGGCTCATGCTCTCAGGCTGCGGCAGGTATTGCTTCGGATTCCGATCCTCGGCGTGGGTGGCAAAGAAGGCCAAAGTGAGGAGAAACGGCTTATCCGCCGGGCGAGAGCGGAGGAATTCCAGCGCATCAACCTCGTTTTTCTTCGTGACGTGGATCTGAGAGCCGTCCGGCTGCTTGATCCAATGCGTGCCATGGTATTCGCGGCCAAAATCGAAGTTCTCCGCCGGGAATTTGCCGTTGTGCCATTTGCCGATGTGGCCGGTGAAGTAACCCGCTTCACGCAGCATGCCTGGGTAGGTTTGGCTCCACGGTGTTTTGAAAGGTTTGAAATCCCGATTCCCATGCCGAGACATCCACTGGCCGGTGAAGAGCGTGGCCCGACTCACGCCGCAGATGGAGGTGGTGACGCAGTTATGGGTGAAACGCACGCCTTCCTTAGCCAAAGCATCGAGATGAGGCGTTTTCACCACCGGGTTTCCGGCGCAGCCGAGCGTGTCATGCCGCCAGTCATCCGCAAAGAGGACAACGACATTGAGTGGCTTGGCAGAGGTCGTGACAGCGAGAAAAAGAAGACCGAGAAAACGAAGCATCGGAAAAGGCAAACGAGAGGTAATGGCTTGGCTTTCAGGGGATTTGAAGTTGTTCACAATGTAACGCTCCAAATGTTTCTTTGACCTTTGATTGGCTCGTGCTCCTATCGCGCCTCTCATGCGACGCCCCTGGATCAAAATCGAAGTTTCCACCCCGGACAAACCGGAAATCTGCGCCATCGCCACCAAGCTCCGAATCGACTCGGATGCGGTGGTCGGAAAGCTCGTCCGCCTGTGGTCCTGGGCCGAACTCAACGGAGCAAAACCAAACGATTTAAACGTTACAAAAGAATTTCTCGATAAGCTCTGCGGGCGAAAAGGTTTTGCTGAAGCCGTCATTCAAGCGGGCTGGCTTCTTGAGTCCGGCGATAAGCTGGCTTTCCCAAACTTTGATCGACACAATGGTAACGCTTCCAAAGTGCGCGGCCTCACCGCTCGCCGGGTCGAACAGCACCGAGTCAGGAAAGGCAAGACCAACGCTCCAATCGTTACAAAGCGGACGAAAAAGAAGCAGCCAGAGCCTATCGAAGAAGCTCCAAATACCGAAAATATTAATGACGCTGTTTCCGTGATAAGTGATGAAGAAATTGTCACCGCAGTAGAGCAAACTGCCGAGACGACTCTCCCAACGGTCTCCGAAAGCATGATGGAAGCGCCGTTAGTCGAGCGTGATGAACCCGACGCGGCTCCACAGCCCGTAGAAGATGCTCTCGAAGAGATCGAAGCCACGGAAGAGAAACCCAAGAAGCGTCGCACCAAGTCCGCCACACTCGACGACGAGCAGCCGATGCTGTTTTAATCGGCCTGAGGCGTTTGTAACGCTGAATTCGAATCATCAATCATTTCGATGACGCTAGTTCACCGGTGACCGCCTCAACTCTGGACGAGTTTTTCAATGCAATTCCACCTTCCCTGAGACAAGGAAACAGATGCCTGCCCCCGCCCCCCTGCCCTCCCATCCCGCCCGCCGCCCGTGGCGCATTCTGCACTCTGAAAGTTCCCGCGGTTGGGGCGGCCAAGAGCACCGGGTAATGGCTGAACTACGCGGATTTCAGGAGCGGGGGCATGAGGTGTTTCTGGTGGCCCATCCTGAGTCCCAGGTCCTCCGTCGGGCACAGGATTTTGGCATGGGCGTCGTCCCCTGTTTATTTGACCGCAAACGGCTCCCTCTCGACGCCCTCCAACTGGCTTTTTGGCTGCGCCGGAACCGGATCGACATCGTCAATACTCACAGCTCGCGGGACGGCTGGCTGCTCGGGATCGCCGCCCGCCTCGCCCGCACGCCGCTCCTGATCCGCAGCCGGCACATTGATGTGGATTACC